>JAGLDT010000056.1 GCA_023145485.1 Cocleimonas sp.
TTGCATTAGGCTCTGCTCCTAGACCGAAGCCAATCGCATAGGTGTCCACAGCTTGTAATCCATCCATAGGGCTTTGATCATTATCGGATAAAAATTGGGTTAATTCCGCACCACAAGCGCCACTAGCATAGCCAAACGGTTCTAGGTTTGACGCGCAGCTTGTATGATCAAATTTTTTGGAAGCATCTGTTTTATCTTCTAACCCTGACCAATCACCATCAGCTAATCGCCAATAGGTAGGGCCTTTTGAGTTGGTTCCGTCACGATTGCCTGATCGATCCCAATTGCTGGAGTATTGAGGCTTACCATCTGACAGAAGCACAATAAAATTGCGTTGGCAAGACTGCAAAATAGGAGAGGTGTAATTAGGATAAGCATCAAA
This sequence comes from Cocleimonas sp., assembly GCA_023145485.1. Classification (GTDB taxonomy): domain Bacteria; phylum Pseudomonadota; class Gammaproteobacteria; order Thiotrichales; family Thiotrichaceae; genus JAGLBW01. Next base: position 383 of record JAGLDT010000056.1, read on the forward strand.
GTTACCATCACAGACTTTATACTTACAGCGGTATTTAGTGACATTCACCGTATCACAATGACCACTGGTACCACTGGTATAGTCTGTACAATGCGTGTTTCCAGATTCATCAGGTTCTGAATAACTATTACAATGACCACTAGAACCACTAACCCAATGACCTGAAGGACAGCTTTGATAAGTACTACAAACCTCTGTTCCCGCACAGTTGGCATAGCTTCCAGTACCACTGGGATTGCTTGGATTAGAGGGACAACGCATCCAATCAGACTCATCATTAGCAAAATCTATATGTGAATTTGCTTCACTTTCTCCGCCATTTTTTGTTTTTGTCCATGTATCACTACAAATAGCATTATCCCATTTAATGGTATCTCCTTCATAGGTTGCTGGGTGCGAAGGTGAGCGACCGCTTTCCCAAAAACCTGATTCGCCTTGCCCCCAGCCCAATTGCTCGCCTCTAAAGTATAACGCTGCCTCATAAAGTGCCTCAACAATAGGCGTTGTGCCAATATGATCCATTTCTCTCACAGGGGTATTGTCGTACTTTTCTTCATACCAGTTATCTTTCCAAAACCAATCGGTAATTTGCGAGAGATAGGTTCTTACTACCGCTGTTTCCTCTGGCTCTGGTATATTGCTACGCCACCATTCACGATTACTCCATTCATCAATTGGCAAAGAGTCACTGACAATAGGAAAGGCAAGGTCTTCGATATTTTTAATGGGAAATTTCACCCCTAAACTTTCATCGCTGTCTTCAATTTCACCGTAGTTCATTAAACCAACATTGAGATTAGTAGGGGCATTATCGAGTACTGTTTTTAATGCAGATTGCATTACTTCTAAACGATTTTTTTCAGGTGCAAGCCCTTCGTATTCTATCGTTAATTCAGGCGCAGCATCAGTGTCACCATTATAAGACTCTGCGGTACACCTTCCATGATCATTATTATTTTCACTTTGACCTTGTAGCATGAAAACCATAGCATTACCTGAATGCCATGCCGTACGATTAATAACGCTCTGTACAATGACTTTCAAGTCAGGCGTTTTTTGATTAACACCTCTTTCTCCAACCGTATTCCAGCCTGATGGTTGCCAAATAACAGGTCCATACTTCGCTCTATTGTTTATATTTTTTGACTGGTTTTTAAATTTAGGCGCACTATTAGCCTGCTCGGTATAAACCATGACATCTTTTCCATCGCACGATTTCGTTTCATCCACTTGAAATTGGATATACGCATTTGTAATGGTTGCGTCTTTTGGAATTTTAATATTTTTGAAACGTAAACCAACAATCTGTCGTTTATCACCGTCTCTACTCAATTCCAAGTCACTACTTCCCCATTTTGCTTTTCTCTGATTATTACTACCTGTCAACCTTTCTTCAGCATCATCTCTTGATGAGTCAATTTTTCGTATTAAAGTAAATTGTTTTATTTCTGTTCCGCCTGAGCCTTCCACCAGTTCATCCATGCTTCCTGAAACATCGAGTACAAATAAAACATTAGGATTGACTCTGGAAACTTCGGAAGAGAAATAAATCTCTGTATCATCAGCCTGTGTGATGGAAATAAAGGTGCTGAATAAGAGTGTAAAAGCCAATAGTTTTTTAATGAAAGTATTCATGTCAATACCTGTTGGTGAAAATAGCTATGCAATAGCAGAAAATTATTTTTATTAATTAGCGCGACGGGGTTTGTAACCCCGCGGCAATGTTTTAAGAGGTCAATAACTGCCATTATTATGCGGTACTTCTTTCCCAGCACCACGATGATGCACGTCGCGCGTACCTAGTCCTTGTTTATTAATATCAATATGAAAGTCATATAATTCACAAAAAGGCACTTCAGGACCGATACTAACTGCACCATCACCTCCGACACAGGCGTACTCTGTATTAAGGTCAGTAATATTTGTTTTTGCCTTTAGTCCTGCGGATTCAATATCATCAATACCTTTTGCACCCGAGTCATTACGACGTGCTTCTATCCATTCATAAAGTTTAACGGGCTTAGTGATTCGTTTTAATGCATTTTCTGCTTCTTGATACATCATCATTTGTTGCTCGTCATTGCTGGCAACTCTAATATCCATAATCGACATGCGAGCAGAAGAAATACTAACAATGGTCAAGACGGTTAATATCGAAAGTGCAGAAAAGAGTGTTGCACCTTTTTCTTTTTTAGGAGAGCCTGAATACCTTCTTAGATAACGTTTAGTTTTCATAACACTCTTCTATTACGATTAGGTAGATTAATGGTGGTTGAATAGACACGATAGAGACGCTTATCATTACGGTTAATATTTTGATTTAAAAGTACAAAAGTACGGCTTTCTGTTTTTTGTAAAACATTTCCACTTGAACGCACCAGTATCGCCACTTGCACACTGGTAACGCTTTCCCATTGTTTTGCTATTTCTACCGCTGAAGCTGTTTTATAGCTGGTGAGAGATCCGCTATTAACACCGTATAAGAATTGTATAAAAGAAATATCTTCAGCAATGGGTTGGGGCACACCATTACGAGACCCTGCACAGGTCAATACATGTCTTCCAGTAGGTGTGGTGATATAAATTGCATTATAGACAATGGCTTGCATAGAGTTGTACATACCATTATTAGGGTCGGCGCTACACTCAGTAGGAACGCGACTACCTGAACAATCACTGATAATTTCTGCATTACTATCGCTTGGATTATCAGCCATATATTTAACAACAATCCGATCTCTACCAGCGCTGTCAATGGTATATTTATTAGCGATTGAACTAGGGCGAACTAATAGCTCACTACCTCCACGGCATCGGATATTTGTATCAATTGCACCATCCTCTGTTGAATGAAAGGGTTTTTCTAATGGTACGTTGTAGACAGAAGGATAACCTGCATGTTCAATAATCTGTCGTAAGCTAGACAGGGCAACACGTGCATTAGCTTCCATATTAGCAATAGCATCGCGTGTTTGTGAACTTTTTTGGCTGGATAAATAAACACTGGTTAATCCTAAAATAATGATCATCCCTAAACTAAGAGCAATCATCATTTCAATTAAGGTTAAACCTTTTGTACCTCTGATTGAGCGCATTGTTATCGATTTTATTATCATGGCAATACATTCCAAACCAAGGTTCTAACTTGAACTTCATTATCAGCATCTTGATTATCGGTTTGTTCCCATTTCAGTGTGATTGTATGTTCAGTATCACCGTCACAGGTCGCAACACAGTCAACACTAAGCGTTGCACTGGGTAATAAATTTTTCATACCTAATGAGACATTGCTTCCATTTTTTACGCCACAGGCGATTTGGTAAAGATCAAACGTCGCTAGTTCGGATGCTGAGCAGGTATTTATTCCTATACAAAGCTTTGGTGCAGTATTTTCACAAATACTAGTGCTTTCGCCCTCTGAAATTTCATAACCAGCCAATGCAACCCCTTCTGGATTGATACGGATACGATCACCAAGGTCTGAGGCAAGGAAACTAGCGACGGTACGAAAGTGGGCATCATTACTGCTTTTAAGGGCATGTAGTTGTAATCCTCCAAGCCCTAGCAGCCCGATAGATAAAACCAATACTGATATTAAAACTTCAAGTAACGAAACACCTTTTTGCTTTATTATTTTCATGATTAGCTCAACGATGTTTGATGCCTAAACTACATTATTTATGGTAGGTTTAGGGCTTTTGATAGAATGAAAAGATTTATTTTTTAATTTGCTTTTCCATGTTAATTTTTTTAGAAAAATAACACATTATTGATAAATAGATACTGAATACATTATCACTAGCGGGGATATTGCTATTAATCTTGGTTTTTATCAGAATTTTCAGGTCGATTATTGCGTTTTTGTTCTCTTCGCTCTCCTTCTTCTCCAAATGAGCAATCGTTACTAATGCTGTCTTCTAGTGAACGCAGTTTGTCATTACGTTGCTCGGAACTAAGTTTGGTACTCTTACCATTTTGAATCCACTTAACGTTAATATTTCTTTTTAACAGTTCTAAATTTCTACGTTGACCATCGCAATAATTACGTTTTTTAGTTTTTTTACTACGAGCATTTTTTTTCTTTTCTTTTTCATTCAATGATTTTGTTTCTTGCGTGGTTTTATGTGCTATTGCCTTATTATCGGTAATGCGAAGGTCATCTCTGAGGTCAGATATTTTTTCTTTAGGTCTTGGGGGGGTTGACGAGTAGTGCGTAACACCTGATTCATCCTTCCATTGATAGACTTTAGCCTCTGTGATAGCGACAGTAAGAAAACTTAATGCGATGATAAAAGTAGTGATAGTCGGCAATTTCATGGCATGACACCCTTAAATTTTTAATAATTTTATAATGATTGATTTAAGAGTGACTTTACGCAAGATGAAGCAACAAAATATAAATAGAAGACACTCTAAGTTTTTCTTACATAATACGTATTTATTTATAAATTTAAGCTGAATGTCGCGACTATAAAAACACCGTTCATCAGAAGGGTAACAACTAATCAATTTCATCAAAAGTAAAGTTTATTCACAATCGATTCACCTTTGACTTGCTATTATCAAGGCCATTTTTTTAAATAGCGTATTCCTAACTTAATAATAAAAATGACTTGTTGAGAATTACACAAAATAATGGGTTGCTACCCCAAATTATCCCATAAATACAATAATTAGGTCTTAATATGTATAAAAATACGCGCTTAAAAAGAATTTTCCATTACTTTTTTACAAGTTGTATTTTACTTATTAGCTCCTTGTCTTCGTTTGCGGAAGATACGGAGATTTATAAAGATATAAAACCGCCTGCGAACTCCAATGTAATGTTTATATTAGATCTTTCTGGCAGTATGTTGTGGGATTTAAATTCAAACACAGCGCCTGCTGACTCATCGACAGAACGTCTTGCTGTAATGAAAACAGCCTTGAATCAAGTCCTATCGGATCCTGATCTTAAAAATATCAATATTGGTTTAATGGGATTTTCAGGGATTAGTAGCAGTGCAAAAAATGTTGCACATGGCCCGACTTTTCCTGTTGTTGACGTTGAGTCGCCATCATTTGATTCCCTTTTTTCTAATATTAACTTTAACCCAAGTGATAAGGATAGTGCCAGTTACCTATCGGTTGCTAGTCAATGGAATATATTAGCGGCAAAGTTTGGTTGGGATATTTCAAAAAAGGACAGTTGGATCGCCAAAAAGAAAGCAAAGTTTGCTATTGGTAAATCAGGTAAGAAAAAAGCAACATCAGACCAAATAAACGCTAAAGAATACATCCAGCTTGCTTCTAGTACTTGGGGGGCGACGGGTGGTACACCCATTGTTGATGCATTTTATGAAGCCGCATTATACTTTAGAGGTGAAAATGTTGACTATGGTAAATATTTGCCAAGTGATCATCGTTCGGCGCACCCTGCAAGTTATGAAGGTGAGATAAAACTTGAAGAACTAACCCCTAAAGAAGTGTGTACTAATAAAACCTGCTATGGCGATGATTGTAATGACACCAAAATATGCACGCCTTATGCAGCAGGAACCTACAGAAACCGTTGTTACAATGTCACAGAAACACAATGTTTGAGTAGCCATCCAACATGGAGTAATTGCTCTTATCATACCTATAATAGTTGTTCAAATAGCTGTCCTGATGAAGAATATAATGAATTTGGTAGCTGTTTGAATCCATTACAAACCTGTGTCGGTAAGTATTACTATGAATGTGATGTGCCTTATGATGCAGGTACAAACTGTAAGCATGATGTCTGTGAGACCGTTATTGATACAGTGGTCACGGGTGAACCAACCTACCTCACACCCGTCAAAGAGGAGTGTCAAAGCAACACCCTTATTTTAATGTCTGATGGTATGCCCAGCCTTAATAAGACTGCTGACGAGGATAAGATAAAGAATATTGTTCCTGATGCTTATCGTAATAATTGTCGAGATAATGGCTCAAAACCTGCCATTTCTGATCCTGCAAGTCAACAAATTGAATATTATGGACGTTGTGGTGGTGAATTAGCCAGTTTTTTACATAAAGAAGATCAATCTACGGGTACTTCTGGTCTTGCAGGCAAACAAACCATCGAAACCTCCACCATTGGTTTTGCGTTAAATGGGAATGTGGAAGCTGCTGATTATCTGAAATTACTCTCAAAAAATGGTGGCGGTGAGTTTTATAATGCAAACGACCTTGCAAGCTTAACCGCATCTTTCAAAGATGCATTAACGGGTGGTAGCAAAAAAGCACGCTTATTTACTTCTCCTTCCTTTACTGTTGCTCCTTCCAAGTTATTAGAGCATAAAGACGAAGTTTTCCTTCCTGTCTTTAATCATAAGAGCACACCGCTGTGGAGTGGTAATCTTAAAAAGTTTAAGTTAAAAGATGGCGAAATCGTTGATATTAATGATGTGCCAGCAACGGATGATAACGGTACATTGCGTACAGAGTCTCGTGATGAATGGGCAGTTGCAATACCTGAACATGCGGTAGAGGACGGTGGTGCTGCGAGTTTATTGGATCCTGCTAATCGTAATTTACTGACCAATACGGCTGGTGTTTTATTGCAAACATTGAACGCGACCAATGCGACGAAAACATTGCTCGGCGATGCGGCAATGGAAGATGACACTCAAACGGCTTTATTGCGCTTCATTCAAGGCTATGAAAAAGATGCCACAACACCGCGTCATCATATTGGGGATATTATTCATAGCAAACCTGTCGTCATTAGCTACAGCGCGAAAAGACGTGTTTTTATTGGCAGTAATGAAGGCTTTTTACATTCCTTCGATGCAGATTCAGGTGAAGAAAAATTTGCCTTTATGCCAAAGTCTTTATTGAAGAATATTGCACATCAGTACAAAAATCTCAGCACCGATAAGCATTTATCAGGCGTCGATGGTGAGATAACCAGTTGGATTCAAGATGATAATCATAATGGCCAATGGGATGATGGTGAAAACGTTACGTTATTCTTTGGCTTACGTCGTGGCGGAAACGCTTATTACGCCTTAGATGTTTCTAACCCTGATGCTGATCCTAAACTCTTATGGAAAATTGATGACTCAATGCCTAATTTTAGTGAGTTAGGACAAACATGGTCTACCCCTGTATTAACCCAGCTTCGTTATGGCGGTGATGCTAGCTTACGTCCTGTGCTTATTTTTGGCGGTGGCTATAATGAACGTATTGATAACGAGGATACCGCAACGCGCCCAGCTGCTGCTACTAATAACTCAGGTACTAGCGTCTATATTGTGAATGCATTAACAGGTGCGCTGATCTGGCAAGCCGACTCCGCTAACACGGTGATGAAATATGCCGTTCCAGGAAGAATCAGAGCGCTGGATATGGATCGCAATGGTTCAGTAGACCGCTTATATTTTGGCGATATGGGTGGCAATATCTGGCGTGTTGATCTCAATGCAAGTGATTTTGACTCACCTCCTTCAATGCATGATATCTCTAAAGCTAAATTAAGCCAATTAGCAGAACTAGGCGATAATGCAGGCAGTGATTTACGCAAGTTTTTCTATGAACCAGACGTTGCATTCTTTAGGCATGAAGGTCGCTTTTTATTAACTGTCGCCATAGGCAGTGGCTATCGTTCTCATCCATTAAATGAAAATATTGTGAATCGTTTCTTTGTGTTGAGAGATCAATATGTATTGCGTATGCCTGATGGCAGTTTTAAAACCATTACAGAAACCGATTTGAAACCTGCTCCTTTAGACAGTGCTGAAAAGCTTCTGGATAATAACTATTACGGTTGGTATCGAGAGCTAAATACGATCCAAAATGAAAAAGTCTTAGCAACCGCAACTACTTTTATGAACCGAGTGATTTTCACCACTTTTGGTAAAACCGCCCCTGTAGCAGTGGTCGAAGGAAGCTGTGACACCGTGACTAATTTCCAATCACGAGGCTATGTTATCGATCTTCTACGAGGGGGGGCTGTGATTGATTTTGATGAAACCACAGGTAATGATGTCTCTATTAAAATATCCAATGATGAAATTGTTGCTACACCACAAATCATCTTTGGGAAAATAAGATCTTCAAGCGGTACTGATTGCGTTAAAAATGACTGTAGCCAAACAATTTCAATGCGAGTCGGCAAGAAAAATACACCGTTTGTGGATACATCAACAACAGGTGGCAATGTTGATATTACCACCTTGTTGCCTAAAGTCTTCTGGCGTGAGGAGGAGAAGTAAGCTTGAAGGATTAAGACTTTTACAGTGGAGCAATGCCTCGTTTTGGCTCTGTTCAGAAAACTGTGAATATTTCACATTTATTGATGTTTTTTTGTATTATCCTATTATTCATGACCAACGGGAAATGAAAAGGGGAATCCAATGTCAATTAATAAACCAACAGCTTATCTACTCACTGCCATGATAATATTAATGGCGACTTTGCAAATATCACAGGCACAAGAAACGGCTTTAGTTGCAAAAAATAATGCTAAATTTGATCATATCGTCAATATTGTTGATCCTGCTATGATTGCTGGTACAGAAACTCTACTTAAAGATCTTATTTAAGGTTAATGCACAGGGCTGTTTATTTGAAAACCTAATAGTTTGGCTCAAGATGTCGGCCATAATAAAGATGGTCAACGCTTTCTTTATCAAACTTCACAATATTAGGAAAACAGCCCCACTGAGCAAAACTATGACTCTCCAGAAAGTTGATACTCGCTTGGTTGCACCCAACCAAAATGGCTATTAGATTATGGATTTGTAAAGAAGGGCAAAGCTTAATAGCATGATGCATTAGGTGGGATGCCACACCTTTTCTATGGTGATCATAATGAATATAATAGCTAATTTCTGCGGTATTGCGAACGGCTTTACGACCTTCACGATAAGCGCTTAGGGTTAAATAACCGAGAAGCCTATTGTTTTCTTTTGCGACCAACAAGGGAAACTCCTCTGGGGTATGACTTTCAAACCATGCCACTTTCTCTGTGACAGAAAATGGCACTGTGTCCGCAGTACATTGCCCCGCTCTGATTGCTTGATTGTAAATTTCGACTATTCCCTCAAGATCATCGCGTTTAGCTAGTGATAATTTCATTTTTCATTCCTGATATAGACTTATATAGATATTAACCCTTACTTGAAACATTAAGCTTTTTCTAGACTTCCTACTTTAAAACAAATTCCTAGGTTATACTAATAGGGGAACTATTTTTTTCTTCAGGAGCTAAAATTTTTTTGGACACCCATACGATAGGCGACAGCAAGCAAAGCACAGTCGAGTTTAAACTTGAGCCCACTGACAATGAGCGTTTAATGAACCTTTCTGGTCAATTTGATCAACATTTAAGGCAACTTGAAGCACGCCTTGATGTGACGATTGGTAACCGTGGACATGACTTTAAAGTTAGCGGTCTTCCAGCCAGAATTCAAGTGGCAATCAACCTGATTAAAGAACTTTACGATGTCACAGCATCGGAGACACTTTCTCCAGAGAAACTGCATTTGTATTTACAAGAGTCAAGTCTTGATGATTCCGATGAGAAGGAGATGATCTACACCACCATTCGCACGAAACGGGGCATGATTCGTGGACGTGGTCCTAATCAAAATAACTATATTAGTAATATGCAAAAGCATGATCTTACCTTCGGTATTGGTCCTGCTGGCACAGGTAAGACTTATCTTGCCGTTGCCTGTGCTGTTGAAGCATTAGAGCGAGATGAAGTACGACGGATTATATTAGTTCGTCCTGCAGTGGAAGCAGGTGAAAAATTAGGCTTTCTTCCTGGTGATTTATCGCAAAAAGTAGACCCCTATTTACGCCCAATGTATGACGCACTCTATGAAATGCTAGGGTTTGAGAAAGTTGCTCGCTTGATTGAGAAAAATGTAATCGAGGTTGCGCCACTGGCTTATATGCGTGGCCGTAGTTTGAATGATTCCTTTATTATTATGGATGAAGCGCAAAATACCACGACTGAACAAATGAAAATGTTCCTAACGCGTATGGGATTTGGTTCTACAGCCGTGGTAACAGGTGACATTACTCAAATTGACTTACCTAGCCATCAACAGTCAGGTCTTAAGCAGATTATTAATGTATTGCAGGATGTTAAAGAAGTCAGCTTTAGTTTTTTTCAACCTAAAGATGTCGTTCGCCATACCTTGGTGAAAAGTATTGTTAAAGCATATGATCGTTATGATGATTTGCGTAATAGCAATAAAAAATAATGCCAGAGACAAGAGAAGCTTCAAAGCAGCCACTTCTAGTTGAGCTGCAGAACCCTTATGGTTACACGCATCTGCCTGATTATCAAAAAATACAAAAATGGGCAGAAGCAACGTTGCAACAACAAAGTGATGCTAGTGTTACTTTACGCTTTGTTGATCAGCAAGAAGGCTTAGCGCTAAATCAAACCTATCGTACAAAAAACAGTGCAACCAATATTCTTTCATTTGTGTTCGAGCAACCCGTATTGCCCGAAGGTGTGTTGTTAGATACGCCTTTGCATCTTGGTGATTTGGTTATTTGCCTGCCTGTCATAGAAAAAGAGGCTATAGAGCAACAAAAATCACTCGAACAGCATTGTGTGCATCTTATTATTCATGGCATGTTACATCTACAGGGCTATGACCATATTGAAGAGCAACCAGCGCAGCAAATGGAAGCATTAGAAATAGATATTCTACAAACATTGGGCTATCCAAACCCTTATTTAAACTCATGATGAAAATAATTGGTACGACTATTCACCACTGGTGGGTAAAATGGCTTAGAAAAAAAGTGGATTTATCACCCTTAAATCAAGACGAATTACTCGATAACCTTAGGCAATCGCATAAAAAAAATATTATCGATTCTGGGGTGCTTGGCATGATGGAAGGTGTAGTGCGCATTGATAATTTGCAAGTGCGTGATGTGATGATTCCCCGCTCACGGATGCAATTTTTACATATTAATGATAACTATCATTCTATCTTGACACAGGTACGTGAAACAGGGCATTCCCGCTATCCCGTATTTGATGATGATCGTGATGATGTGGAAGGTATTCTGCTGGTCAAAGATCTCTTAAAATATGTCGGTCAAGAAACTGAGTTTAATATTAAAGATATTATGCGCTCGACGTTTAATGTTCCAGAAAGCACTAAGCTGGATAATTTATTAACCTCCTTTCGTGATAAACGTAATCATATGGCATTAGTCATTAATGAGTACGGTGGCACAGCGGGGTTAATTACCATTGAGGATGTGTTAGAGCAGATCGTGGGGGATATTGACGATGAGCATGATGAAATAGATGACCATAAAAAAGACATTATTGAGCATGATGATCACTATAGGGTAAAAGCAGAGACCGAAATAAAATACTTTAATGATTTTTTTAGTAGTCAATTAGCGCAGGATAAGTTTGATACCATTGGAGGCGTAGTGACGCACGAGTTTGGGCGTATTCCAAAATCTGGAGAAGAATTACAACTAGGCAATTTGAACTTTCATATTAAAACGAGTGATGGTCGCCGTATTACCCTATTACAAGTTAAGGAAGCCCCAAGCAATTAAGCTACCTACTTTGCTTGTCTTTTTGTCCCTGTTTGACCCCTCTCAATCGTTGCGTAGGATGACTATACGCTTCTTGAGATAACTCAAGCAGAAACAAACATCCTACACAATACGGTTTACTTAATTACTTGAAACTTCCTAAACAAAATAAAAATGCATAATAAACCTGATAATAAATTTCCCAACCACCTCTATTTATTTTCTTTTCTAGCAGGTGCCAGTTTAGTGCTTGCCTTTGCTCCAATAGGCTTATACCCCATTGCATGGCTTTCACCTGCTATTCTTTTTTATAGCCTATTGCAAGCAAATGATAAAAAACAACATTTCTATTTAACTTGGGCTTATGGGATTGGTATGTTCGGCACAGGAGTATCATGGGTTTTCTATAGCATGCATTTTTATGCTCATGCTAGTGCGCCTGTTGCAGCAACCTTTACTACCGTCTTTGTGGTTATTATCGCCTTGATTATTGGTTTATTTGGATTACTTGCCTATTTATTTAGACATCATCATAAAATATCTCGTTTACTATTATTTTACCCGCTCTTATGGGTGCTAGTTGAATGGTTTCGTGGTTGGTTTCTTACGGGATTCCCGTGGCTATATTTAGGTAATAGTCAAATTGATAATATATTAGCTAATATCGCTCCGATTACGGGTGTACTAGGGGTTAGTCTACTCAGTACTTTATTAGCAGGTGCTATTGCTTCGATCTTTATTCTTAAACAAGCCAATCAGCTCCTATGGGTTGATACGCCTAACAGTAATCCTATAAAAGTCCAGAGTAAGTATCGATACCTACATCAATTCATTGCTATTGCGATTATCCTTAGTATTTTCTTTAGCTCTTGGGGTGCAGGACAAATTATCTGGACAGAACCTAAGGGTAAACCGATTACCGTTAGTTTGATTCAAGGTAATATACCTCAAGAAGAAAAATGGTTACCTGAAAATAAACTTCCCACACTGGCTTTGTATAAAAAACTGACCCAAGAAAACTGGAAAAGTGATTTAATTATTTGGCCAGAAACGGCTATTCCTGATCTTTTTAGCCGTAATATGAAGGATTTTATTGTTCCTCTGCAAAAAGAAGCAGAAGCTAATCAAACCGATTTATTACTCGGTGCTTTTTATCAAAATAAGCAAGGGAAAATTGAAAACAGCGTATTAGCTTTAAGCGAAGGTGGACGTGAAATTTATTCTAAACGGCATCTTGTCCCGTTTAGTGAATACATCCCGCTATTAGGCTACCTACGATGGTTAAATCAATGGATGCAAATGCCTTCTGACAATCTCACCGCAGGGACAGGTGTTACCACTTTGAAACTTTCCAATAATATTGCACAGCTATCCATCTGTTATGAAGATGCTTATGCAGGGGAAAACCTCAAAGGACTGCCACAAGCCAATATGCTGATTAATGTTAGCAATGATGGCTGGTTTACTGGCTCAATAGAACCTTATCAACATATGGAAATTGCCCGTATGCGCGCCATAGAAGCAGGGCGTTATTTATTACGTGCTACCAATGTTGGCGTATCAGGCATTGTGAATACAAAAGGACAATTAATTGCAACAGCACCACCTTACTCTACTCAAGTGATTACCCACCAGATACAACCCTTTGCAGGAAGTACGCCTTTTATGCGCTGGGGAAATTGGGGGATTATTGCGATTATCAGTTTACTATTACTCCTCGGTTACTTTTTTACTTCAACAGGTAAACCAGAATAATAATAAGCCTCCTATATTTTCCAAAAAGTTAAACCCTTTTTCCAACTATTAACGCATATAGAGCTTAAGAGACTCTGATCTGAGGAGAAATACTGTTTTTTTAGGGAAATTCTAGCGGGTTTTTGACCAAAAAACATATTTAACGCTAGATCAGAGAATCTTTTTGTTAAAGTTGCAGATCTATAAAAACTTGAATTCAGTAAAAATAACTAAGCAGTCTTTTTTCTCAAAGACTTGGGGGCGATTTTCAGATTCTCTCCTACTTTAATACCTGTATTCTGCATTTTGTTTAAACGCATAATTTTAGTGACTGTTGTACCATGACGTAATGCTATTTTATAAAGGTTTTCGCCTGCACGAACACGGTAACTTACCAAGTGATTTTTTACTTTATTTTTGTTCGTTAAAGTATACCGTTTTACTTGGGTCTTTGGCTTATAAGAAACGGTAACGACTGAGGGCGCTAGTCGAATAGATTGATGCAATTGACTGGCATAACGACGAGGCAATACTACCTGTTTGGATAAACGAGGATTGGTAATAGCATTTTTAAAATTAAGGTTTAAATCAGCTAACGTTGATGCTGGCAATGACGCTGCACGAGCCGTTTTATGTAAATCTATTGATTTATTAACGACAACTCGCATCACTTGAGGGGCATTAGTAACCACAGGCAGACTCAAACCATAAGCATGAGGACGCAGTAGGATTTCTCGATAGGCTAATAGTTTTGGTATATAAGCAACGGTATTTTGAGGTAAGTTCAAATGCCAATAATCCATTGGTTTATTACTTGAACGATTTTTTTCTATTTCATACTGGACTCGTTTTTCGCCAAGTTTATAACTAGCTAATGTAAGATACCAATCACCCTTAAATTTTTTATTTAATCGTTGCAATGTGTCCAATGTAGCACGAGTCGAGGCAAAGACATCCATCCGCGCATCATAATGACGTGTTTGCTTTAAACCAAACTGTTTTCCCTGATGGGGAGTTAATTGCCATAGTCCCGCCCCGCCAGTACGTGATGTCATTTTATTATCATAAGCACTTTCTACCATTGGCAATAGAGCTAACTCTGTTGGCATACGACGTCGACTTAGCTCATGCAGGATAAAGTGTAAATATTTTCCTGAACGCTGAAACATACGGTTTAAATTCTTAGAGTTTTTTGCACATTGGTTCAATATTTTTTGTACCAATGGTCTTTCAGTACCAGAACTTAGACGATACCCACTGATAAGTCGTGGCCATAAACTATTTCTACTAACTTGTTGAGGCGTTGCTACTGTTTTTTCAGAGGTATACAAACGATTCACTTCACGCTCAAAAACACTTAGAGCAACTGCTTCAACAGGCTGTTTAGCTACTCGATAAATTATAGCAGGTTTATGCAAAGAAACTTTGTGACGAGTAACGACTGCCTTACGCAATACAACTTTATGAGATTTAGTATTATATTTTGCACGTTTAATCGATGGAAGTGCGCTTGTTATTTTTTGTTTTTTTATACGTCGTTTTTTCTGTGCTTTTTTTGGTTTTTGAGTATCTTGTCCAAGACCTAATTTTCTGACTAATCCCTTAATTTCGTTATCAAGCAACTGCTCATCAATAACAGTTGCTTGACTACCTTTGTCTCGCAAAGCGCCTTGAAATGAAATATGGTGAACAACAACTGGCTCACCATCAAGGCTTGCAGATGTTGATTTAACGCCTGAAATAGTACTACATCCCGTACTAACCGCAAGTGATATGATAGCCGAAATAGCCAGTCCTAACCGTTGTTTTCCAGTCATTTTAATCCCCTTTTTTACTCTTTTAAGCTCTTAGTTATGAAAAAAGTTACAGATAACAAACACCGCCCATCAGTGTTGTTAGTCCTCGTTAGTAATCATTGAATAAATATCAGTTTCATTTAAGTAAATTCCAAACAATATAGGTCTATTTATTATTTGAAACTTCCTAACCAGTGTATCAATCCTTGTAAATGCTAACTTATTAGACATAGACAATCAATCATAAGCAAAAATATTTAAGCATAAACTGTATGTATAACGTTTTTATTTAGAGAAATGAATAACTAATGCCAGAAAATCATAATCTAAGCACTGTATTAGTGAATTCGAAAGAAATAAGCTTTATATCTAATTGTTTATATTGTTATTTAACTTATTTTTTTCATTAGTTTGACCAATGAGGGTATTCCTTGCTTAATATTGCACCGACCATCATCTCTTGAATTTGTGCTTGTAGCGTACTCTTACGCTTATCGGGAAGCTGAAATAGATAGTCAGTAGCTTTTCTCCTACACGGCTATTTTAATGCCTAATATTAATAGTAACCAGTGTAGTAAAAGTTTTTGGATAAGAAATATTTTTCAGACAGCATGTTTATTAGTTGAACTGTTTTATCGTAATTAGCTTACTTTTTTAATTATTAAACATGCCTTTACTTTCAGAGCGTCTACGCAAAATTTCTATGGTAAATAAGAGAATAATAGAGATAAGAATCAGTAAAGACGCTGCGGCAAGAATAGTCGGGTTAATTTGCTCACGCAAACCTGAGAACATTTGTCGTGGAATCGTTCGTTGATCAGGATCAGCTAAGAAGATAATTAAGACAACCTCATCAAAAGAGGTCACAAAGGCAAATAATGCACCCGAAATAACACCAGGGCGAATTAGCGGGAAGGTAACATGAAAGAAGGTGCTGACAGGATTAGCGCCTAAACTACTGGACGCTCTTAATAAAGATTTATCAAAGCCTGCCAAGGTTGCTGTAACGGTAATAACAACAAAGGGGGTACCTAATATGGCATGAGCAAAGATAATTGCGATATCGGAGCCTGCAATATTAATTGCAGAGTAGAAAAAATACATACCTGCCGCAATAATTACCAAAGGAACAATCATTGGTGAGATAAGAATGGCGGTAATTAAAGGTTTAAAGGGCATACGATCAGAAGCTAAACCGACGGCTGCTACTGTTCCTAAAATAGTGGCTAATATGGTGGACATAAAAGCAAAATAGAAACTATTTTTAAGTGCAATATTCCATTTATGATCAGAGAAAAACTCCACATACCATTTAGTGGAATAAGCGTCAGGATCTAGCTTTAACATCCCTTCTGTAAAGGTAAAAAACGGCTCTACATTAAAGGATAATGGAATAGTGACTAAAATCGGAAAAATTAAAAATAGTAGTACTAAACCAACAATTCCACGTAGGGCATAATGCCAAACTCTGCGGATAGGGCTGTAATAAACAGGTAACATAAATAAGCCCCTATAGTTTAATATTACTGGCACCGACAAGACGGTCGTATATCCAGTAAAGAGCAATAATTAAAATCAATAATACTGAGCCTAACGCTGCCGCTAGTTCCCAGTTATTAGTACTACGCATATGATGTGCAACCAAGTTGCTAATCAACTGACCATCAACACCACCAATCAAAGCAGGGGTAATGTAGTAACCAATTGCAATAATAAAGACCAGTAATGCCCCCGCACTTAAACCTGGCAAGCTTAAAGGGAAATAAACCTGCATAAAGGCTTTAAAGGGATTTGCTCCTAGCGATTGTGATGCACGTACATAGGATGGATCAATCCCTTTCATAACGCTGTACAACGGTAAAATCATAAAGGGCAATAGAATATGTGTCATTGCTAAAATGGTAGAGAATTGGTTATAAATAATATCCAGCGGTTTATTGATAATATGCAGTGATAATAACGTTTGATTCACTACACCGTTGGATTGCAAAATAGCAATCCATGCGGTAGTTCGCACTAATAATGATGTCCAAAAAGGCAGTAAAACAAAAATAAGTAGGATACTTGCCTTTTTTAAAGGGATTAAAGAAAGATAATAGGCGACAGGGTAGCCTAGTAAAAAGGTCAGTACCGTAATGATTAGGGCAATAGTAAAAGTACGTTGCAAGATGGGGATATAAACTTGCATATCTTCAGGTTGCTTAACAATTTCCCCAGAAGGTTTTAATTTATAATCCAACGCATTCGCGTAATAATTAATGGTAAATTTATCACTAGCTGCACGGATACCTGTCCAGATTGCTGGCTTTCCCCATTTTTCATCAATAGAGGCAAATAATTGTTGATAGTTTTCAACTTGATCCAACTCTATTTTTTTTATTTTTCGAGCTGTTTTCTTAATAACACTCCCTGTTCGCGGTAAGCGTCGATTCACTTCTTCGGCAAACTTGCCCGATAGACGGTTTTTTTGTAACAGTTTTATTTCATAAGCTAATGTTTTATAGCTTTCTTCATTCGGAGGTTTTGATAAATCCTGCCACTGAGCTAATATTTCAGTTGTTTTAGGGGCCAAATCTGCCACGGTAGGATTATAAAAGCTACGGTACAACATATAACCAATCGGTGTAATAAAGAACACGATTAGAAAGAAAAAAAGTGGTAAAACCAAAACCAGAGCTTTGGTCTTTTCACGTCGTATTGCCTGATTATACTTTTGGGTATGCTCAGCATTCAGTGCGAGATTATCGGCTGTGGTATTAGTCGTTTGCATATATATTTAGGAAATTACCTGTTTATAACTGCTATTTCTAGTTTCAAACAACACCTTCGCTAAGGCTACTCCAAGAAAATAAACGCGCAAATAGAAGCCACAGATAGGGTAAGATTTATAGAAAGATTGCCCTCTCTGTGGTTTCC
>JAGLDT010000057.1 GCA_023145485.1 Cocleimonas sp.
TTCAACATCTGCGAAGGCGTGTTGAAGGAAATAAACTACACGCAAATTTGGAAGACAGCCGTTGAAAGCTTAGAGCAGACAAGAAAAGCCTGTCTGCAAGATGGTAAGAGCCGTAATCTAACCGAACCTACTTGCTAGGTTACCAAATGGGAATTTGGTAACAAGATAAAACTAGATAAATTTTGATATGAGGCAATGGAGTACATTTACTGCAAACGGGAAACATCAGCAACATGTAAAAATAATCCACGCATTTGTTGTAATAAAGCTAAGCGATTATTTTTTAAAGCGTGATCTTCAACCATTACCATCACATGATCAAAGAAGTTGTCAATATCATCACGTAATGCGGCGAGTGAGCTAAGGGCTTCGGTGTATTTTGCCTCATTAAATAAAGGGGTGACTTTCTCGGTTTGGTCAATCACGGTTTGGTATAAGGCTTTCTCAGCCTCTTCTACTAACAATGTGGTGTCAACACGGTTTGGAAGACTATCTTTTGATTTCTTGAGAATATTACCAATACGTTTATTAGCGGCAGCGAGTGGTTCTGCGGCATCTAATTTGCGAAAGGCATTAACGGCTTTAAGGCGTTGATCAAAGTTTAATGGACGTTGTGGGTCGACGCTGGCGATGGCGTCGATGACATCAGCACTTATGCCTTGGTCTTTATAGTAGGCACGTAGGCGTTCCATAATAAAGGCGAAGGTGTCATCAACTGCTTCGTTTGCTTTAATCTCATCTTTATATTGAGACGCTGCAGTGTTTAATAGCTGTTTAAGATCTAATGATAGCTGGCCTTCAATTAATATGCGTAATACGCCGATGGCGGAACGACGCAGCGCATAAGGGTCTTTGCTTCCTGTGGGTTTCATGCCAATGGCGAAAATACCTAATAAGGTATCAAGGCGATCGGCTAATGAGAGGATTTTTCCTGTCGTACTCTCTGGAATGACATCAGCGGAAAAACCTGGTTGGTATTGCTGTTGCATGGCATCCGCAACGGCTTGGGTTTCACCGTCTTTTTGAGCATAATAGCGCCCCATAATGCCTTGTAATTCGGCAAACTCACCCACCATATCGCTCATTAAATCACATTTGCTTAATGTCGCAGCACGGTAAGCATCACTGCTATTAGCACCTATTTCTTTAGCAATATATTCGCTTAATGTCGCAATACGCTCGGTTTTTTCAAATAAGGTACCAAGTTTTTTCTGAAAGGTGATTTTTTGAGTGGCTTCACGACGGGATGCTAAGCTGACTTTGCAATCTTGATCCCAAAAGAAAGCAGCATCGCTAAAGCGTGGATTAATGACTCGCTCATTACCTTCACGAACGGCATCAGGATTGCGACTGTCGATATTGGCTATAGTGATGAAATGCGGTAATAATGCGCCGTCTTTATCCACTACAGGAAAGTATTTTTGATGATCCTGCATACTGGAAATCAAACATTCCTGTGGAATATTGAGAAACTTTTTATCAAAATTGCCTGATACTGCAATGGGCCATTCGATTAATGCTGTTACTTCATCGAGCAAACTATCGTCTATTTTAGCAATACCACCCAGTTTAATGGCTGCATCTTCTGCCTGTTGACGTACTGTATCACGACGCTGTGCAAAATCAGCAATGACATAGCCTGTTGTTTCTAATTGCTCTGCATAATCGCTTGCATTGGCTAATTCAATCGCTTTTGGGTAATGAAAACGGTGTCCAAAGGTTTGATTGCTGGCAGTAATATTTAATACTTTATCAGCAATAACTTGATCTCCTAGCATCATGACAATCCAATGCACAGGGCGGACAAATTCAATATCACTTGATCCCCATCGCATGCGTTTAGGGATCGGTAACGTGGCTAATGCTTGGCTTACAATAGCAGCAACCAGTTCTGCCACTGATTTTCCTGCCACTTCTTTTTTGAAAACCAGCCACTCGCCTTTATTGGTTTCCATTCTATCGAGGTCAGCAACTTGCACACCGCAAGATCGTGCAAAACCCTGTGCTGCTTTGCTGGGATTACCTTCTGCATCAAACGCCGCTTTAACCGCAGGGCCACGGCGTTCAACTAATTGGTCTTGTTGCTTCTCAGGCATGTTTTTTAATAACACCGCTAAACGACGTGGTGCAGCATAGGAAGCGACATCTTGGGCTTGCAAAGTGGCTTTTTTAAAACTTGCTACAACCGAGTCACTAAAGGCGTTCGATAGGGTCAATAATGCTTTTGGTGGCAGTTCTTCCGTGCCTATTTCAATTAATAAGTCAGCCATGATTATTTCTCCTCGCTGGTTGTATTATTATTTAGCATGGGGAATCCTAATGCTTCGCGTGAATCATAATAAGCCTTTGCTATCGAGCGTGATAAAGCACGAACCCGTAACATATAACGCTGTCGTTCGGTCACCGAAATTGCATGGCGTGAATCGAGCAGATTAAAGGCATGAGAAGCTTGCAACATTTGCTCATAAGCGGGTAAGGGTAAATCAGCTTCAATTAATAACTGACTCTCTTTTTCTGCGGTATCAAAATGATGGAAAAGCCCTTCAACATTGGCTTTTTCAAAGTTATAAATAGACTGCTCCACTTCATTGCGATGATAAATATCGCCATAGGTTAGCTTGCCATTCAGGCCATCTGACCAGACTAAATCATACACTGATTCTGCATTTTGCAAATACATTGCAATACGCTCTAAACCATAGGCTATTTCGCCCGTGACAGGCTTGCAATCTAAGCCGCCAATTTGCTGAAAATAGGTAAATTGAGTGACCTCCATGCCATTCAGCCAAATCTCCCAACCCAAGCCCCATGCGCCTAAGGTCGGTGACTCCCAGTTATCTTCTACAAAGCGAATATCATGTTCAAGGGGATCAAAACCAATTGCTTTTAAGGAACCTAAATACAACTCTTGAATATCCAAAGGGGAAGGTTTTAACACGACTTGGAATTGATGAAAACGCTGTAAACGGTTCGGATTATCACCATAACGCCCATCGGTAGGACGACGTGAAGGCTGGACAAAGGCAACATTCCAAGGCTCAGGACCAATCGCTTGCAAGAAGGTCGCTGGGTTATCCGTCCCCGCCCCCATTGCCATATCATAAGGTTGTAAAATGGCACAGCCCTGCTTCGCCCAGTAATCCTGTAGGGCAAAAATCAGACCTTGAAAGGTTGAAACATTATAATCCGACATATCTAAACGCTTTTTTTATTAAATTTAAGGAGCGGCGATTATACGGTATTTTTTTAGATTGGCAGGAATAAATGAAGTGAAGGTTTGAATTTCGTGAGAATTGGTGTGTTCTTAAATCCTAAATGGATTTAAGAGGTGCAAAGGCGTGCAAAGACATGCAACGGTATGGATATAAAGGTGGCTTTGAAAATATTCGTGGAACAATTAATATATTGAGAATAGTATTACTCTCTGATAGCTAATAAAAAATTTAAAATAGAGAGAATTAAAGAGAATGAAATCACGTGTAAAATGGCTAGATAATATGAGCTTTGTTGGCGAATCAGCAAGTGGTCACTCGGTCGTAATGGATGGCCCACCTGAAGCAGGGGGGCGTGATTTAGGTATACGTCCTATGGAAATGTTACTGCTAGGTTTGGGAGGTTGTTCTTCTTTTGATATTGTTTCAATGTTAAAAAAAGGTCGGCAGAATATAACAAATTGTGAGGTTGAAATTAGCGCGCAACGTGCTGATAGTGAGCCTAAGGTTTTTACCCAAATTCATCTGCATTTTATCATTGAAGGTAATAATTTAAGCGATGCTAAAGTAGCAAGAGCGATTGAGTTATCTGCAGAAAAATATTGTTCAGCCTCCATTATGTTAGCTAAAACCGCAGTCGTGACACATGACTATAAAGTCATTCAAACTTAAGGCAATATTTCCACCTTGTATCCATAAATATTAGTTATAATTTTGATAAGCTCTTTCGTTTAAGCTAGTATGTCGATTCATAAATAAGCAATCAAAAGAATTGCAATAGCTTAACCCTATGATTACTACAAAGCTTAAATGAAGAGGCGAAAGCTTCTGACCCCAAAAAATACCACCGATACAAAGGAGTAATATGAATATTGTAAATAGGATATTTACAACGATTTTTTGCGTCCTGCTTTTGAGTTTTTCGACCTATACTCAAGCAGTAGAAAAAGATAATTCAAACGAACTCATCACTATTGAGGATTTACAGTCAGCTTACCAATTACTCGTCCTTGACCATGCTGATAAAACCCAACAGCTTCAATTTCAACAACGACAAAATGTTCTTACTCAAAAAGCTACCTTAATCGCAAAAAAACAGTTAAAAATTCGCTATCAATGGGGAGGAACAACCCCTAAAAAAGGATTTGATTGCAGTGGTTTAATTCAATACTCTTTCAAAAAAGCAAATATTTCCCTACCAAGAACAGCCGCCTCCCAATACGAAGAAACCAAACGTATCCCTCTTTCTCAGCTCCAATCTGGAGACCTCATCTTCTTCCACACTCGTCGACGTAAACATGTAAAAGTGAATCATGTGGGTATCTACTTAGGTGATAATAAATTTATCCATGCGCCACGTAGAGGAAAAACTGTCACCATTGCTAAACTTAATCGTTACTGGAAAGGAAAAGTTGTCGGTGCGGGAAGAATTGAGGGGTAAGGCTACTCCAAGAAAGCTCTCAATAATATTTCTCT
The DNA here is from genome assembly GCA_023145485.1 of Cocleimonas sp. Lineage (GTDB taxonomy): Bacteria > Pseudomonadota > Gammaproteobacteria > Thiotrichales > Thiotrichaceae > JAGLBW01. The sequence continues at coordinate 4,689 of JAGLDT010000057.1, forward strand.
CGGCTTTTTTTCTATGCTTAGCTAAACTTGCCTGATGCAAACTACTCATCGTACTATTTTAAATGTGTCAGAACTCAATGCTGACGTTTCTTTATTCCTCAAACAGGGGTTTTCTTTACTCTGGATTGAGGGGGAAGTGTCGAATTTAGCACGCCCTGCATCGGGTCATCTGTACTTCTCATTAAAAGATTCTAGCGCACAAATACGTTGTGCAATGTTTAAAAATAGAGCCATGCATTTGGATTTAAAGCCAGAAAATGGTTTAAAGGTATTAGTGCGCGGAAGAATTGGTCTCTATGAGGCGCGTGGTGAGTTTCAACTGATAGCCGAGCATATGGAAGATGCAGGTGCGGGCTTGCTTCAAAAACAGTTTGAAATGCTTAAAGCAAAACTCGCCGATAAAGGCTGGTTTGACGTACTCTTTAAACAAAAAATCCCCTTATTTCCTCAGAAAATTGGCATTATTTCCTCTCCAACAGGCGCTGCATTGCATGATATTTTAAATGTGCTCAAGCGTCGCTCGCCACAAATCCCCGTGCTAATTTATCCCGTTGCAGTTCAAGGTGCTCAGGCTGCGCTTCAATTAGAAACCGCTATTCGTCAAGCGAATCTAGATAACAGGTGTGATGTACTGATTATTGCTAGAGGTGGTGGCTCTATTGAAGACTTAGCTGCTTTTAATGATGAGAACCTAGCCCGTGCACTGCACGAAACAACAATCCCTGTGGTAACAGGCATTGGACATGAAATAGACTTCACCATTGCAGATTTTATTGCAGACAAGCGTGCACCCACACCCTCTGCAGCTGCAGAATTAGTTAGTCCTGATAGTCAGCATTTAAGCAATAATATATTGCAATTAAAACAGAAAATAATACGGGCTATGAATACAACGCTTGCACAGCAAACAGCAAAATTAGCTTGGTTATCAAAACGTTTAGAACAACAGCAACCCGCTTATCAACTACAGCAACAATGGCAACGTATCGAGGCTCTAGAAGCCCGTCTAATACGGCATATGCGCTATCAGGTAGAGAATAAGCAAAAAGCTCTTTATGTTATTAGGAAACAATTAATAGCAAGCTCACCAATGCATCTCATTAGCAAAAAACGGCAAAAGCTGGAACAATATAGCGCCTTACTGCATCATGCTATTAAAGCTAATATGACTATTAAACAATCTAATCTAACCTTAAAAATGACCAAGCTTGATGCAATGAGTCCCTTGAAAACACTGGAGCGTGGTTATGCAATTGTTAGAGATCATGACACGCTGAAGGTCATTAGCTCTGTTTCGCAATTAAACGCTGGGGATAGGATTAATACTAAAGTTAAAGATGGCGAAATTATTAGTAAAGTACTTTAGGAGTTAGGAATTAGGAATCTCCAAGCAATTAAGTTACTTGGAACTTCCCTGTTTATAACGGATTCTGCTTGGATGCTTATTTAACAGGAACCCACTGCCCCTGAGAATTACGGCAAGCACGTCCTTGAATTTCCATAGGACGACCTGTCTTTTTATCTCTTACATTAATAATATAATCACGGCATTGAGCACGATTACCATTGACCTTACCTTCATATCTGTTGACGGGAGTGAAGTCATACTCTGAATCGGTGTCTTTATTATTCCAGCTTACTTTTTGATAGTTTGGTGTGTTATCTAAAGCACTTGATACTTTGCGTTGATCATCAGGGTTCATATTACGTCCCATCTGCCCTGCAAGATAACCGCCAAGTGCAACACCTAAAATAGTCATGGCAGTGCGCCCGTCACCCTTGCCAAACTGGTGTCCGACAGCACCACCGACAACCGAGCCAACAATTGTATTTAATTGCTCATTACTCATATTGCCACCGCCACCACAGCCTGCCAGTAGGAGTGATGATGAGAGAGTAGTTATGATAAGTGATTTTGAAAATAGTGATG
>JAGLDT010000058.1 GCA_023145485.1 Cocleimonas sp.
TGTTATTGAATCCTCAGTCCTAAGCGCATGAAAATAGACTTAAATGAGTAGAATTAGTTCCAGACCTGATGTTTCATTTTAGAATGTTTCTGGAAGTAATTTTATCCTCTAATGCAATTATTGCCCGCATTACAAAGCAGTTCATAACCAATGGTTTCAGCATGATATGCCACACGGTCAACGCTTATATTTTCTCCCCATAGCTCAACTTTATCCCCTACCTTTGCGGGAATATTATCTAGATTGATAATTACCGTGTCCATTGAAACTCGACCGACTGTATGTGTTTCTAGACCGTTAATACTAACAGGTGCGCCAGTTCCTGCATGACGAGGGTAGCCATCAGCATAACCACAAGCAACCGCACCGACGAGCATATTGTTTGAGCAATGATAACTAGCACCATAGCCAATGGGATCACCTTTTTTCAGTTTATAGGTCGCAATTAAAGGGGCTGTTAAGGTCATTGCAGCGTGTAAATGGTATTTTTCTCTACCCTTTTTGTCAAATGCAAACGGCGATGATCCATACAGCATAATACCAGGGCGTACCCAGTCAGAATGGCTTGCTTGCCAGCCTAATATGCCTGCAGAGTTGGGAATGCTGATTGGTGCATTGATTTGAGATGTTGCATGGATAAAGGTATCAAGTTGTTGCGTTGTAGCAGGATTATTAAGTTCATCAGCACAGGCTAAGTGGGTCATAAACCAAATATCAGCATCAATATTGGAGTGATTTTTTAGCTGCTGGTAAAGGGATAACGCATTCTCTGGTGGGATTCCTAAACGGTGCATTCCTGTATCAATTTTTAGTGCAACCTGTACTTTACAGCCATCTAGTTGATCAAAATAGGGTAACTGAGACACATCATGAATCACAACCCGTAATTGATATTCACTTGCTATTTTTAAATCAGCTAAGTTTTGATGACCTTGCAATACCAGAATAGGATGTTGAGTTCTTGAGTTGCGTAATTCAATTCCCTCAGGAATACAGGCAACAGCATAACCGTCCGCATTATCCAATATTTCTGCAACTGCCAACATACCGTGACCATAGGCATTGGCTTTTATTACCGCTAATACCTTGGAATGAGGGGCGACACGTTTAGCCTGTTGTAAATTATTTTTTAAAGCGTGTGGATGAAGGGTAACTCGTGCGGAACGTTTCATTTTAGGCTAATAATCCTGAGCATACATTTCAGGTGCATAATTATCAAAACGAGTATATTGACCTATAAAGGTGAGTCGAACCGTGCCAATAGGGCCGTTTCTTTGCTTGCCTATAATCACCTCTGCCACGCCTTTGTTGGTGGCTTCTTCGTTATAAACTTCATCGCGGTAAATGAAAATAATAATATCCGCATCCTGCTCAATTGCACCCGATTCTCGCAGGTCTGACATAATGGGGCGTTTATTAGGGCGTTGTTCTAGACTACGATTGAGCTGTGATAAGGCAATAATCGGACAATCTAATTCTTTAGCCAAACCTTTTAAAGAACGTGATATTTCTGAAATTTCTGCAGCACGATTATCTGCTTTCCCCCCTGATTGCATTAACTGTATATAATCAATGACGACTAAATCAACTCCGCCCTGTTCACGCGCTAAACGACGCGTTTTGGCACGAATTTCTATCGGAGAGAGAGCAGCACTGTCATCAATAAAGAGCTTAGTCTGTGAGAAATCTTTAACTGCCATGCCCACTCGTGGCCAATCTTCTTGACGAATCTTACCTGTACGAATATCCGTTAGCGGTACGCGACCATGTGATGCAAACATACGCAGTACTAACTGCTCTGCAGGCATCTCCATACTAAAAATAGC
>JAGLDT010000059.1 GCA_023145485.1 Cocleimonas sp.
GGCACGTTAGAGTTCGGGTGTTATTGAATCCTCAGTCCTAAGTACTATGTAGAAAATATAGCTTTAATTATAAGCATGAATCCAAACTTTTTTGTATATAAATTTAGCTTATTTTTGTGATTAAATTTATTTTTAACCTAAGCTGTTCTAGCGTCTTTAGAGAGATAAAAAAATGTCCTTAAATCTAATCGACACGCATTGTCATTTGGATCTTGCTGTTTTTGATGCAGATCGTGAGGCAGTATTGCAACGTGCACTTGATCGTTCTGTCTCTGATATTATTATTCCAGCCGTTACGGCAAGTCATTGGAAAAATATAAAGGCATTAACGACAAAACAGAGCCATTTACACCCAGCCTATGGTTTGCATCCAATGTTTATGTCACAGCATAAGGTGCAAGATCTTGATCGTTTAGAACGTTGGTTGCAGTCTGAAAAGGCGATTGCTGTTGGTGAATGTGGGTTGGATTTTTTTATTTTTAATCAGCAAACCAATAGACAACAGGCTAAAGCGGCACAACAGCATTTATTTCACCATCAATTAGTCTTAGCAGAGCAATATAATCTGCCTGTTATACTACACTCACGTAAATCGTTAGATTTGATTTTAAAAGAAATTCGCCAATACCCTCATTTACGGGGTGTTGTCCATTCTTTTTCTGGAAGCAAGCAACAAGCACATCAACTCATTGATCAAGGGTTTTACTTAGGTTTTGGTGGGCCGATTACTTATACTCGCGCCAAAAAACTGCGCCATCTTGTAAGCACTCTCCCCCTAGATGCTTTACTATTAGAAACAGATGCCCCCGACCAACCCGATGCAACGCATTATGGACAACGTAATGAACCTGCATTTTTACACCCTATTGCACAAACAATCGCTGAGTTACGGGGTATTTTATTAGATGAAGTTATCCATTGCACAACGGATAATGCGCATAGACTGTTTGATTTTCAGACTAAGGAATGAGAAATAAATGAAATACATATTACCCATCGTAATGGCTCTCACCATTTTATCAGGTATCACGTTTGCAATAACCCCGTGGGCCTTGGATTATTTCTTTCCTTTTAAAGAAAATGTAATACGTGATGCGGACTCTGAAGTGGCTGAAGATGCGCTTGGCCGATGGTTTTTATCACCTAATGCTAATTTTATGGATGTTGAAGCTGCAAGGCAACAGTCTAAAGTGCGTTCAACGGCTTGGTTTATTTTTAAAGTAAAGCGTGATGCGGTCGAACGTTTTATCGGCTCTAAAAAATTAAAGCAGTTGGAATTAAATGAGGAGGTGATGAGTACAACTTTCCATTCAAATACGCCACCAAGAGATTGGTGGCAACCTAAAGCATTAACGCGCACCAGCTATTTTAAAGGGGTTGATCAAGGACGAGAATTAGCATTAATTTACAATGCAGATACTCAGCAAGGTGCATTAGTAACCACCATTGCTGCTATACCAATAAAAGCTGCAGGTCAAACGATACAACCCAAAGAGTGAATACATTAAGTTAAGGCTATTTCCTGTAACTTCTCATAATTAACAGCTTGGACTCCAAAAAGTATGATCTTGCCTACAGTTTATGAGAAGTTACTATTTCCTTGGAGTAGCCTACTCCAAAATGATGGTTTCTAACCAAAAGTGAGGAAAAATGAGCATACATGAACGTACACAACTATTAGTTGGTGAAGATGATTTCTATTTCTTGCAACATAAGCATGTCTTAATAGCAGGGATTGGTGGTGTTGGAAGTTTTGTTGCTGAGGCTATTGTGCGTGCAGGTATCGGAAAAGTGACCTTTATTGATCATGATACCGTGGCTGAGTCCAATATTAATCGTCAGTTGCTTGCCCTGCATTCTACCATTGGACAATCAAAAGTAGAGGTAATGAAACAGCGTGCGTTGGATATTAATCCTGAGGTGAAAATAACAGCCATCGATGATTTTATTAAACCAGATAATATTGAGGCGTTATTAAGTAATACATCCTTTAATTATGTGATTGATTGTATTGACTCGATCTCGAGTAAAGTAGCGTTAGTAACTGCCTGTCAACAACAGCAAATACCTGTGATCTCTAGCATGGGGGCTGGAGGACGCATTGATCCGAGTAAAATAAAAATCACAAGTTTAGAGAAAACGAATGTTTGTCCGCTAGCTCGTATGATGCGCCAACGAATGCGTAAAGCGGGCGGTTCACTAAAATATCCCGTTGTTTTTTCCGATGAAATTCCACGCAAAGGGACGGAGCATCGCCCGATAGAGGATGACCCTAGCGCCCATCCTCGCTCAACTAATGGCACTATTTCTTATTTGCCGTCGTTATTTGGTCTGAATATGGCAGGGTATGTTATTAAGTGTTTTTTAAGGTAGCCCTGTTTTATAGCCCTTTCACCCATAGCACCAATGCTTGCATCAGTTGTTGTTGCTTTTCAGATAGGTCACGTTGTGATATTTCTTCAAGCACATTATTAAAGTCATGCACTGTTAGGCTGCTACCGTACTCTCCATCCATTAGCCTAGCATGACAAAATTCTTGCCATTCTTGCTGTTCATCAGGATTAAGTGTTTCAGGCCAGTTGCGGGCGCGATAGCGTGGAAATAAGGTTTGCAAGCGTTGATCTGAAAAAATAGGATTCAGAACGGTTAGCGCATCTGCGGATGAGTTAATAATATGATTACAAATTTTTCTATCAGCAGGATTAATGAAACCATTATAGAGTGCAGAGTCAACATCTGTTTTTCCAAAGTCAGGTTTTTGTTGATACATTGTCTGCAAGCGCGGTAACAAGGTTTTATCCGCCATCAATTTCTGTTTATGATGCTCTATTTCATCCCAGTTTATTTGCCATTTTAATGCCATTTCAGCTGATAGGGTTTTAATCGGAGCAAGTGCTGGGGATTTATTGAGATGTACGCCTTTTAATGCCACCCGCACATCATCCTCAGCACGTTCTTTATTGGGTGTATAGAGATTAATAGCAATCTCCTCTGCACTAAGACTTAACAGTAATTCAGGGTTTTGGCGTAGGTCGAAACAAATAATTTCATTTTTATTAGTGGGATGTTGCATTAATGGATAAATCGGTGCAATTGCTCCAAGTGATGCAGGAAACATGCCTGAAACATGCAATACAATCGTATCTGAGTGTGCATTGAGCAGGGTTGCTGCTTTGTTCTTTTTACGTAAACTAAAATAATAATCAAATAAGCGCGGTTGATGGTGTTTAATTAAGCGTGCCATTTTAATGGTTGCTTTTACATCGATTAAGGCATCATGCGCACCCGCATGTTCAATGCCATTTGCTGCGGTTAAATGCTCTAAACGAAAACTGGGCAACCCGCTATCATCGGCTCGCAATGGCCATTGGATTCCTTCAGGGCGTAGCGCATGAGTCATGCGGACTAAATCAAGAATATCCCAACGACTATTGCCGTTTTGCCACTCGCGTGCATAGGGGTCAATGAAGTTGCGATAAAAACCAAAACGCGTCACTTCATCATCAAAACGGATACTGTTATAGCCCACACCACAGGTGCCTGGTTGGGAAAATGTAGCATTAATCTGTTGGAAAAACGCGGCCTCAGGAATGCCTTCATTCATAGCACGCTGTGGTGTAATGCCTGTCACCAGCACGGCCTCAGGGTGAGGAATAAAATCATTGCTTGGCTGGCAGAATATTTCAATAGGCTCGCCAATAATATCAAGGTTGAGATTAGTGCGAATAGCTGCAAACTGTGAAGGGCGATCACGTCGCGGATTAACGCCCCATGTTTCATAATCATGCCAGAGTAGGGTTATTTCAGCCACGGTATTGTCCTTTTGGTAATGTTGTATGTTGCCTCAATTGTAGTATTACAGAAGGAAACATCAAGTGGTTGCTTTCGTCTTACAGATATTTAGGCTACTCCAAGAAAATAAATGCACAAATAGTTTGATGAGGTTTTTCATAGGTAGGTCTTGGGATGCAGGTAATGATCACTCTCTTGCCAAGTCCCATAAGTCCTATGGGAAGCCTCATTAAGCCGTAGCTAAACCACTGAGAGGGTAAGATTTGCTTGTTTATTTCCTTGGAGTAGCCTTACACCCGAACTCTAACTTGCCTTTTTGTCCCAGCTTTGACTACCTCAAATCGTTGCGTAGAGTAACTATGCGCCTCTTGAGGTAGTCCAACCTGAAACAAAAATTCTGCGTCAACTTCCG
>JAGLDT010000006.1 GCA_023145485.1 Cocleimonas sp.
GCACAGTGATCAGGAAAAATAAGAGCTTTAAAATCAAGCAGTTACAGGTCAGCGGGAATTGCTGATGTAAATAGCTATATTAATAATAATCTAAATTAGTTTTGAGTTAAAATAGCCGTCCCACCATTAATTTGTGTTACCGTCATTTTATCTTTAAAACTATTTTGATTTAGTGTAGCATTATTAAGAAGAGTACCACCTGTAATATTTTGAGTTAAACTCATTTCATTATGATCTCCTACCTGCTTCATTTCAGCCGTATTATTATCCCCTCCTTGACTTAGTGTCATCTCACTATGATCTGAGCCATGCTCTTGACTTAAATTAGCGGCATTATTATCGCCGTTAATAGCAATATCAATTTTACTCTCTGAAGAAAGTTGCTGAACTTTATGAGTTGCGTCACCTATATTGTTATTATTACCATTAATATTAATATTAATACTGGAATTATTAAGAGCAGCTCCATCACCTTGTGTTACTAGAACTTTGTTATCCGAACCATCTGCAATAACATCCATAGTGCTGTCTTGAGTACTACTTGCTTGAGTTGCATTCAAGACACTTGAACTAACTCCAGCTTGAGATATATCCATTTGATTATTTAAACTACCCATTGCCTGCGTTGCATTTGCAGTATTATTTGTACCAGATTGATTAAATCCAATACGACTTGAATGGCCATTTTGTTGCAACAGAGCTGTATTATCTTCACCCATTTGCGTTGCCAATGTAGGATCTGTTCCTTGGTATCCTACAATATTATTGCCCGAACCTGTTTGAGTATTTACATTAAATGAGTTTCTTCTATTTGAACCAGCAACAGTGCTATCTCCTTGCTGTATATTAACAATATTTCTATCAGCCCCACCAGGGCCACCTGCACCACCTGCTGCAACTCCTCCCGCTTGTTGAATTACAACATCACTTCCTTCCCCCTCATATTGTTTTACATTAACCTCAACATCATTAGCGTTAATTTGATCAACAAGTACTCTTGTACCATTATCCACAGTATCTTGAATTACAGTAATTTTACTATTAGTTGTTGCTCCTTGAAGAAGACCTCCACCAGCTGTTCCCTGATTTAAAATAACAGTTCCTGCCGAATTATTTTGATTAACAATCATTTCATTACTATCAGCAAAAACATTCGCTGCCGACAAGGATATTAAAGAAGAAGCGATGGATATCGCAATAACTTTATACTTCATAGTAGTTCTCTATTTATTTTTAGTATTTGAGTGAAGGAAATAATCTAATTTAAGCACACCCATTAAAAACTTAAATCAGTGAAATTTTCTATTTAATAATAAAAAAACAATTAGTTTTGAACAATATTAACAGGCACTCCATCACCTAATTGCGTTATACTGATCTCTTTATTGCTACCTAATTGGGAAATATTGGCAATATTTCTATTATTATTTTGATTTAATACAATTAAATTATCTACACCTGTTTGAACCAACCCAGCCAAATTTAAATCCCCTTTAATATTTAACTCGATAGCATTAAAGCCTGCATCATATTGATCTATTGAAACTATATTATTACTTCCATTAACCATCATCTCAATCAGGCTATCACTAGTATCCATCTGCTTTATATTAACTTCATTAGAATACGAGTTATCAATAAAATCACTTACTATTAGTGATTTTGTATTTTTAACTTGATCTACGGTGAATTTATTTTCATACCCTGAAATATTCAAATCCATAATGGATAAATTATTTTCATCCATTTCAATATTTACATTATTACTATCACCATCAATTAATATTTCTGAATTTAAATCAATACCATTTTGATTAATGAATACCGTATTATCACTCCCTGAAGAGTTAATAGTAATATTATTTACACCTGACTGCTCCAATGAAATAGAGCTATTTTCTGCTAGCACACTTGTAGCAAGAGGAAGTACTAAAAAAATCAATAGTTTGTTTTCTTTCATGATAGGGATGCTTTTATTTTTATTATTAATATATGGGGTCTTTATGGTTAGCAATTATGCATCAAAATTAAATTAATTAAATTAATAACTGATAAATGGATGCTTTTTCATAACTTATACTTAAGTCTGTGAGAGTCTCTATTTAAAACAATACTTAACTGCCTGGAGTAAATAATAAAGCAATGAAGAACTTATTAAGTTTTCCCGACCTATTTAGCAGGAGAAAACCAAATAAAAAACTATATTTTTACCATATATTTCAAGCAATTAGATAGAGAATGAAAATATACTCTTACGAATTCAGACTTGTAAATAAAAGAGGTGACTAAATAGCTTTAGAAAACTGCTGTTTGCTAGTCTGATTGCGCTGATAAGCATCAAAAACCATGCAAATATTACGAATCAATAAGCGACCAGTGGCACTAACTATTATTTTATGATTATCGAGTATTAGCAAGTCATCATCTGCCATTGCCGATAATTCATTTAGCTCTAAAATAAAGTGTTTTGCAAAATCAATGCTAAAGCTATTTTCTATTTCTTTAAAGTCCAGCTTGAAATGACAGCTTAACTGCTGAATGATTTGATGGCGTATTAAGTCTTCATTCGTAGAGGCTACACCACGAATAATGGGCAAATGTCCTTTATCAATTTGTTGATAGTAGCCGTCAATATTTTTGTCATTTTGACTATAAGCATGGTCAACGGTGCTAATGGCACTAACACCCATTGCAACTAAGTCGCATTCTGCATGCGTAGTATAGCCTTGGAAGTTACGGTGTAAGGAGCCTTCTTGTTGGGCTTTGGCAAGTTCATCATCGGGTTTTGCAAAGTGATCCATGCCAATATACACATAGCCTGCATCCGTTAATGCTTGAATACTTTGCTGTAAAATAATGAGTTTATCTTCTGCTTTAGGTAGCTCATCTTCATTAATACGACGCTGTGGTTTAAATAAATGGGGTAGATGTGCGTAGTTAAAAATTGATAACCTATCAGGAGATAGCGCAATCACACGTTGTAGCGTTTTAGCAAAACCATCAACCGTTTGTAGCGGCAAACCATAAATTAGATCAACACTAACGGAATGTGCATTATTATCCCGACAGGCATCAATAATTGCTTTAGTTTCTTCAATAGGTTGAATGCGATTCACGGCAACTTGTACTTGCTTATCAACATCCTGAACCCCAAGACTAAAACGGTTAAAGCCAACTTTGCGTAATAGTTTAATGGTTTCCTGACTAACACTACGAGGGTCAATTTCAATGGAATAATCGCCACTATCATCCTCTAGTAAATTAAATGATTTCCGTGTGTATGCCATTAGGTCATTGATTTGCTGATGGTTTAAAAAAGTAGGTGTACCACCACCCCAATGAAGTTGCTCAACTACACGTGATTGATCAAATAATTTAGCTTGAATATCAATTTCTCGATACAAATAATCAAGGTATTCTTCTGCTTTAGAATAATCTTTAGTGGCTATTTTATTACAAGCACAGTAAAAACAAATGGTATCGCAAAAGGGGATATGAAAATAAAGTGATAGCGGTGTGGACTGTTTAGTATTACTACTTGCTGCGTGGCGCAAATAATCCACTTCAGAAAAATCAGCGGTAAAGGCAACTGCGGTTGGATAAGAGGTATAACGTGGCGCGGTTGTGTTATAGCGTTTGATTTTTTCAGCATCAAATTTAATTTTCATTTCTTTCTCTTTTCTGCGGGATTAATATGGGGTAATGATAGGCGATGGGGAAAGGGTTTAACATTGATGTCTATCAAAATATTATTAGGAACGTCCTTATATCAGTCTCTATATTGAAGTTGTGGGTTAATTTGTCAATATGTATTAGGAGGTGTTATTTTGAAAAATGTAGCGATAAGTCAATCTAAAGTCACAACAAACTCCAGTCCCTTCTATGTCACTACAACCGAGGACAACACCGCCCACAATCACAGCTCAAACAAAGTTAGACAACTTGATTGACAAGGCATTGAATACTCCCGTAAATTTCCAAAAAACACAGATCAACTAGTTAAAAAATAAGCAATAAAACCAATAAGACCGAATGCTGTGGCCATTAATTCAAGTTAGATTATTAATGGTAAATTATGTTACCCTAGCACTCCATCAAAACCTATCCCTCATGGGATGCCAGTCCATCAACTCCAAAGGGTTTATTTCGTTCATGATCGAATTTAAAGAAGTTAGCAAACGCTATCCGACAGGACAGATTGCGCTATACAATGTGAATTTGACAATACAAGCGGGCGAAATGGCATTTATTACAGGACATTCTGGGGCAGGAAAAAGTACCTTATTGAAGCTCATTGCTTTATTAGAACGTCCTAATCAGGGTAAAGTCATTGTTAATGGGGTAGATTTGCAACACCTCCGACAAGCTAAAGTACCTGCTTATCGACGCGGTATTGGGGTTATTTTTCAGGATCATCACCTGCTTTCTGATCGCTCTGTCTTTGATAATGTAGCCCTGCCTTTAATGATTTCAGGCATGCCTCCCGTTGATATTAAACGACGCATCCATGCTGCATTAGATAAAGTGAATTTATTAGGTAAAGAAAAAGAACTCCCATTGATGCTGTCAGCAGGGGAAAAACAACGTGTTGGCATCGCCCGTGCTGTCGTCAATAAACCTAATATTATTCTCGCCGATGAACCAACAGGAAATTTAGACCCTGCACTGGCACATGATATAATGTGTACTTTTAGGCAGTTCAATGAATTAGGCTCTACGGTTTTAATTGCTAGTCATGACCAGTTGCTGATAGAGACAATGAAAAAACGCATTATCGTGTTACAAAAAGTACAAGGTTCCTAGTCAATATGGCATCCTCAACTCCTCAACAAAACACGGCAAATACCCAAACAACCGCACCTACTTTTAGTCGCTTAGGACAGCATAAAACCGCGTTTAAATACAGCCTAAAACAACTTTGGCAAACCCCCTTATCAACATGGATTACGCTAGCTGCTATTGCCATTGCTCTTTCCCTTCCTGCAGGCTTACATTTATTACTACTAAACCTCAAAACACTGACCGATGATAAACGTGAGATTCCCACTATTTCATTGTTTATGAAACATAATATTACCGTGCAACAAGCAAATGACCGTGCCGAGCTACTTTCGGAATTAAATGAAATAGATCATGTATTAGTTGTAACCCGCGAAGATGCCTTAGAAAAATTCAAGCAACTAACAGGCTTTGCCGAAACACTCGAAACATTAAATGAAAACCCCTTACCGCATGTGCTCGTGATTACACCTCGAATGCGTCTCATCAATGACCCTCAAGTTGATCTTGCAAAACTAGCAAGAGAATTAGAGCTTTATTCTGATGTTGATGTGGTGCAAATGGATATAGAGTGGGTACAACGACTGCTTGCTATTTTACATATTGCTGATCGTTCGGTGCTGGTGATCTCAGTATTATTAGCACTGACCGTATTACTCGTGGTCGGCAATACCATTCGACTCAATATAGAAAATCGTAAAGAAGAAATAGAAGTAACACAGCTTATTGGTGCAACTAATTCCTATATACGTCGTCCTTTCCTCTATGGTGGATTATGGTACGGCTTATTTGGCGGGATTCTTAGCTTGGTTATTGTGCATCTATCATTACTCTTTCTAGTGTCACCTGTGAATGATTTAGCACGTCTTTATGGTAGCCATTTCACTATTAGTGGGTTAGATGTTAATGCCACCTTGTTTATTCTCGCCGTTAGTAGCTTACTTGGATTATTTGGTGCACAACTCGCCGTTGGCAAACATTTACGACAGATTGCAGTCTAATTTCAATATGAACCCTAAGTTTTAAAAAAATGCCCATTCAACAACTCCCCTCACATCTTATCAACCAAATTGCGGCGGGTGAAGTCGTTGAACGCCCTGCTTCCGTGGTTAAAGAGCTACTAGAAAATACACTCGATGCAGGTGCAACACGTATTGAGCTAGAAATAGAGCAGGGGGGAAGCAAGCGTATTCGTATCCGTGATAATGGTTGTGGTATTCCTAAGCAAGAACTTTTTCTAGCACTAAGCCGTCATGCAACCAGTAAAATAGCCTCACTGGATGATCTTGAGCATATTCGTTCACTTGGATTTCGTGGCGAAGCATTGCCAAGTATCGCATCAGTTTCACGCCTAACTATTAGCTCACAAAGTGAGCACAGTGAGCACAGTTGGAAATTATCAGGCAATGGTGGGGATGAATTTGATGATCCTGAACCCTGCTCACACCCACAGGGTACAACCATTGATGTACGTGATTTATTTTTTAATGTACCTGCGCGACGTAAATTCTTAAAAACAGAAAAAACAGAATTTCGTCATTTAGAGGATGTAGTAAAAAAAATTGCATTAAGTCGTTTTCAGACAGCTATTAGTTTAAAACATGGTGTAAAAACAATATTGCATCTACAGGCAGCTAATGACCGCGCCTCTTCAGAACGACGTGTAGCAGAAATATTTGGTCCAACCTTTATGGAGCAGGCGTTGTATATTGAATATGATGCGGCAGGACTCAAACTATGGGGCTGGGTAGGATTACCTACCTTTTCTCGCTCACAGGCTGATTTGCAATATTTTTATGTTAATGGTCGCATTATTCGTGATCGTATTGTCACTCATGCCGTGCGTCAGGCGTATCAAGATGTGCTTTATCATGGTCGTCACCCCGCCTATTTACTATTTTTAGAATTGGATGCGGATAAAGTCGATGTTAATGCTCATCCTACTAAGCACGAAGTCCGTTTCCGTGAATCACGATTAGTGCATGATTTTCTTTACCGCACACTGCACAAAGCATTGGCAGATATTCGCCCTAATGATGATACTCAACAAGCCTCCGACAATCACTTTTTATCTGGAGCCGAAACACGAACTAACGCACCTATAAACTATCCCTTTCAAGCACCTCAAGGCAGTCTCAACATTCCCGTAAAAGAACAGGGAGAAATTTATTCACAACCGCATCAGGCGGACAATAAAGGTGCCAATCCTTTTATGCCCAGCTCACATGCTTTCAATCAATATACGCCTGCTTCATTACCCGTTCAAACTGAGAATACTTATAACGATACAGGCGAAATACCACCGCTTGGTTTTGCATTGGCACAGTTACATGGTATTTTCATTCTTGCCGAGAATGCCCAAGGCTTGATTGTGGTTGATATGCATGCAGCACACGAACGTATTACTTACGAACATCTTAAAAAAAGTATGGCGAAAGATAATATTCGCTCTCAGCCTCTCCTTGTACCAAACCCTGTTGCCGTAAGTAAAAAAGAAGCCAATTGCGCAGTTGAGTATGCCGATATTTTTAACCAACTGGGTTTTTCTATTGATCGCCTTGCCCCAGAGAAACTCGTTATACGCGCTATCCCTTCATTACTAAAAAGTGCTGATACTGCTAGTTTACTCAGAGATGTACTGGCTGATTTGATTCAAAATGGTAGCAGTGAACGTATTCAACAAAGTATCAATGAAATCTTATCCACCATGGCATGTCATCGCTCAGTACGTGCTAATCATCGCTTAAGCACACCTGAAATGAATGCGCTTTTGCGTGATATGGAGCGCACCGAACGCAGTGGGCAATGTAATCACGGACGACCCACATGGACACAGCTTAATCTTAATCAGCTTGATAAACTCTTTATGCGTGGGCAGTAAGGAAATTCCTAACAATGACCTCAAAAACAACACTTCCCCCTGCCATCTTTATTATGGGGCCAACAGCATCAGGAAAAACAGATCTCGCAGTACAACTGATGGATCACTTTCCGATTGAAATTATTAGCGTTGATTCTGCGCTTATCTACAAAGGCATGGATATTGGCACTGCCAAACCTGATAAAGCCACGTTAAAAAAAGCACCGCATCGCTTGATTGACTTCCTTGATCCTTCGCAAGCTTATTCAGCAGCTGACTTTCGTCGTGACGCTTTGCGTGAAATGCAACAAATCACAGACAATGGCAATATTCCTGTTTTAGTTGGCGGTACGATGTTGTATTACCGCGCTTTGGAAAATGATTTAGCAAAATTACCCTCTGCTAACCCTGAAATCAGAAAAAAACTAGATCAACAAGCATCCAAGCTAGGCTGGAATGCAATGCATCAGCATTTAGCAATGATTGATCCTGATTCCGCAGCACGCATCCATCCAAATGACTCGCAACGAATACAACGCGCCCTTGAAGTTTATGAAATCACTGGGGAGATTTTAACCACACTACACAGGGAAGCAAAACACAATGCACTCCCTTACCGCTTGCTAAAAATCGCTCTCATTCCTGAAGATCGAGAATGGCTTCGAGCGCGTGCAGCACTACGTTTTGAGCAAATGATTGACGAGGGATTTATGGTAGAAATACAACATTTATTTGATAGAAAGGACTTAAATCCAGACCTTCCGTCCATGCGTTGTGTAGGTTATAGACAAGCTTGGAGCTATTTAAACGGAAATATTGACTTCAAAGAGATGAAAAACCGTGCTATTGTCGCCACACGTCAATTGGCAAAGCGCCAGATGACATGGTTGCGTTCTGAAAAGGAAGTTTCGCGTTATGATGCACAACATTATAACCTCTTGTCGATTATCGGGGAAATTAGGCACTTTTTAGGATCATAGTGCGGTATAACCGACGAAATGGGCTTCCTAAGGTTTCATTAAACCTGATAAGATTATTTTGTCTGCAAGGACAGCGACTAAACAAGGCAGCGATATGATATTTATTACTTATTTGTCCCCCAACAATAGGCATTTGATCTGTCTTTATATTGCAACTGTTTACAATAATATGTTAATAACCACAACCTAAAAAATTGGAGAAAAATAATGTCATCTAAAGGGCACATGCTACAAGAACCCTTCTTAAACGCTTTGAGAAAAGAACGCATCCCCGTTGCAATCTATCTCGTGAACGGCATCAAGCTACAAGGCACCGTTGAGTCATTTGATCAATTTGTCGTTTTACTTGGAAACACAGTCAGTCAACTCGTTTATAAACATGCTATTTCTACTATAGTCCCCGCTCGCCCGATTAAATTATCCTATGAGGATGATGAATAAAAAGTAAACTGCTCTATTGCTATAATACTCATAAAAAAGCTCCCTAAAATGAAAATTTTATGGAGCTTTTTTATTATAAGCAGTATTATGAAAAGAACTTATTTTTTGGAATGATTGATTGGAACTTTTTGATTTATCCAGTAGCAAAGAAGCCCGTATTGAACGGGCGGTCTTAGTCCAGCTTAATCTTGGTCGTAATAAAAACACACCAGATGCTGATGAATTTTCTGAGCTTGTGCGTTCTGCGGGCGCAGAAACAAGCGCTTTAATCCAAGGCTCACGTCATACACCGAGCGCTCGGTTTTTTGCAGGTAAAGGCAAAGCAGAGGAGATTAAGCAAGCGGTTATTGCCTATGATGCGGATGTAGTTATTTTTAATCATGCCCTCTCCCCTGCCCAAGAACGCAATCTAGAACAATTATTAGAATGCCGTGTCATGGATCGTACAAGTCTCATTCTTGATATTTTTGCCCAACGTGCACGCTCACATGAAGGCAAATTACAGGTTGAACTCGCACAACTCAAACACATGTCAACACGCCTTATTCGTGGCTGGACTCACCTTGAACGTCAAAAAGGTGGTATTGGAATGCGAGGACCTGGAGAAACACAACTAGAAACCGATCGCCGCTTGCTTAGTATCCGCATTAAACAAATCAAAAAACGCCTAGAAAAAGTCGGCAATCAGCGCGAACAAGGGCGACAATTACGTCAAAAAGCAGAAATTCCTACTGTTTCATTGGTTGGATACACCAATGCAGGTAAGTCAACCTTATTTAACGCAATTACCACCGCCAATGTCTACGCAGCAGACCAACTCTTTGCTACCCTAGACCCAACACTACGACGCGTAGAACTTAGCAATCAACAAACCATGATCTTAGTGGATACAGTGGGTTTTATCCGTGATCTTCCCCATGATTTAGTCGTTGCCTTCCGAGCCACCTTGCAAGAAACAGCAGAAGCAGATCTTATCCTGCACGTTATTGACAGCAATGATGAGCAACGTGATATGTACCGTCAACAGGTCAATGATGTCATTGAAATGTTGGGCGCAAAGGATGTGCCTCAAATAGAGGTGATGAATAAAATTGATCTATCTGACTATACCGTACGCATTGACCCTGCTCACTCAGGCACACCAACACGTGCTTGGCTATCCGCTCATACTGGCGAGGGTATAGAACAATTACTCGATTATTTAGGAGAAACCTTTGCTGAAAATATTTTCTCAGGACAGCTAACCCTCCCTCCCGATAAAACACGTTTGCGCGCCAGACTATATGAAGATAAAGCGATCCTTACAGAATCTATCTCCCCCTTAGGTGAATACCTGCTAACTATTAAAATTCATCAGCAACGTTTACAAAAATTGCTTCATGAAGAAAAAATCAGTCTAGAACAACTTACTGATAATTAAAGAGTAAGAATTTAATAACTTTCCAAATAAAAACATAAGTTAGAACTGAAAAATTATTGAATTTTCATTCCTAAACGACCCTAATTATTGTTCTCACTCCTTCTTTATGTGAAAATGGCCATAATCTAAACGACCAAGGAATATGGCATGACCCTGAAATGGATAAAATTTTTACTACTTTTCACCTTACTCTCTTTTATTAGCAGTTGCGACAATGGTACTAGCGAGGATTACGCCGAAATAAATGATCGGCGAACATCCACATCTTCAACGACTATTGTTTTAGACAAAAATAAAGTTGGCCCTATCGATGCAGGCAGCCCTTTTAATATTCATCATTTTACTCAAGCATTCCAAGGCTTTAATGTCTCTCAGCAAACGAGCTTCCAAGAAGGAGAGGCTTATCCCGTTATCCGTATTGCTAAAGGTGCTAAAACCTTAATAACCATCAATCCTAATGTAGATCAAACAGGTATCTATTCAATTTTAATTGAAGATAACTTAGTTCATAATCAGTTAGGTCATCGCTTAGGAACTCTGTTTAGTGATGTTTATAGCTATGGAAAAGTTGAAAAATGCCGAGCAGGTCAGGAAGAGCTTTCTGGAAAAGCAATTTGCTACGCACCTAAAACAAGAAATATTCTTTATATCTTTTCTGGAAGATGGAGTGGGCCTGATGGGGAAATCCCACCTGAAAAAGTATTATCAACGTGGGCATTAGATGCCATTATTTGGAAACCAATTCGATAAATTTAAAAATTGTTCCCCGATATTTCATCTGGGAACAAAGAAAAATCCAAACCAGTAAAACTAACTATTCAAAGCTAATTTTAGCTGTCAGTTTGTGGAGATTGTCAGTACTATCAGTAATCGTATAGTTTATTAACTCCTCCCCCGTGCAATTTTTACTGAACCCATTCATATCTTCAATCTGATGCGTACAAGTAGAGTCGTTAGCAGTCGCATAATCAGCTCCCCACCTCTTAAGGAGCGTCGTAATTGAATCCCGATCAAAAACAGTTGCTGGCAGGAGAGAGTCGAAATTAGATTCACAGGTAATATCCAAATCATTATGTTTACCTACCGTAGTAACAATGCCACTTGAGAAATCAGAATAAATTTTAACCCTAACTGTTGAGCCATCAGTACAACTAAAAACAGCAGACCGCTCTCTTTGCACGTCTTTTATGCCTAAAGAGCCTATATTAGTCGCTAGTTGAAAAATTTCATTATTCGTCCCATCCGAATAACTTTGGGTTACATAATGAATATCACCCTCATAGCCACCTTCTGATGTATAAAAAACTGTTCGCGAAAGAACTTGTCTCGATCTAGGCTGTTTAAGTGTTAATTTTACAATGGGATCGAGATCATTAACCCCCCCAAGAAAAGGCGTATTCACGTTATTATCCGTTCCACCGCCTCCACAGGCTGATAAAAGAGCTATAGAAAAAATACTGCTTACAATTGCTTTATTCATTATGCTACCTCATTGAAAGGGTAAAGAAGGAAAAAACCATACTATGAAACATAGTACTACTTTTTATTTCTAGCAAGTAATCTAGCCCTCAATTAGCCTATATTTTACTCCCCACTGCCATCAAAGATAGACTGACAGAGTGATAAATTATAATTTATCCAAATTTATGTGTACTTACACCATCCAGATATACTAGCTACCTGTTATCCCCTAAATGAGCCTTACCTGTCTATAATTCAACCCACTAACGGGATTGAAAAACAGACAAATTAATTGCTATCTAACAATTTTCACGAAGAAGGTAATTATTCCTAACGTTCTATCTTTAACATTTTTGCTTTAAAAACAAAAGTACCAAAAGGGATAAACGAAGCAACAAATCCTGTCATTGTTTTTAAAGGATCTAACTCATTTTTAGCAGCATGCGAGAATAAAAGAACAAGAAAGCTTAAAAATAAAATGCCATGCAAAGGACCAATAATTTTTACAGCTTCTGGGATTCCTGCATAATACTTGAGTGGCATAGCAACAAATAGTAAAAGAATAAGAGAGGAGCCTTCAAATAAAGCAGCCCAGCGCAGTAGTGAAAAATCAGGTTTCATTTTTACCCCAAGTTTATAAAATAAATGATTCTATCATTAATCACGACGTACTAAATGATAGTTCGCAAACAGCCTCTATTAGTTTTAGTTTGATCGTTAATAATCCACTCAGCTTGTCTAAAAAAATCACGTCCTATAAAATTCGCTAAATTCATGCAATAAGTCTTTCTTATAAAAAAGAAAACACAGCCACCCTATCAAATATTGACAACTATTAACTAAATCAATACCCCATAACAATTTATAAGCTATCAACAAGAGGATACATTACCCTTCACTTTTAAAGTAAATCCAGTATGATGAGCGTTATATTTTCAACAATATCTCAATCACTGTTAGATAAAAGGGGATTGCTTGCAATTTCCAACTATAAGTTAGCCAAAGGAAAGGAGATTTTCATATGAAAAAAAACACCCCAACATTAAATCGTCGTGGTTTTTTAAAAATAGCAGGCGCAACGGGCATCGCAGCAACAGCTCCCCTATTTTTTATCAAAGGTGCTTA
>JAGLDT010000060.1 GCA_023145485.1 Cocleimonas sp.
CTGCGTTATAGTTTCGGATGTTATTAAATTCTCAGCCCTTAGTTCTTAAATTGAATAAAAGACACATTCTTTTTCTGGCTTTTATAGCCTCCTGTAAAAATACAAAAAATGCGTTTTATCAAATCATTAGATAAATATAACTTATTAAAGGTATAAAATAATTTGCAATATTATCATTCTCTAATATAGAATGAATCCACAAGCTTGATCTATATCAAGTATGAATAAGCTAGAGCACTTATTACAAATAGTAGCCGAATACGTATCATTTTATATAAATCGGGGAAATATTATGAATTATTTAAGCGAGAACCTAGTAACAGAAGCGCATCAACACGTTGATGTGATTAATCTTGAAGAAGCATGTGACATGTTAAAGCAAGGTATTAATATTATTGATGTTCGTGAGCACGAGGAATATTGCCAAGGGGCAATTCCTGGGGCTATTAATATGCCACGCAGTGTTTTAGAATTTGTTGTGAGCGATCATTTGAATGAAAAAGATCGTCAGAAGCCACATATTATTTATTGCCGCTCAGGCGGAAGAGCGGCGCTGGCTGCTATCACCATGAAAAAAATGGGATATGCAAACGTTCATGCAATGCACGGTGGGTTTGCCCACTGGGAAGAAGAAGGCCGCCGAATTGAGAGCAATCCTGCTTAGGACTAACTCATTATTCAACATTTAGACATAGCCAAAATAAAAAAGGATGTGAAATAAAAAAACTGTAAGGATGCAGAAGGCTAAATCACCCTTGTTTTTAATTATTTTAAAGGAAAAAAATCATGTTATTTAGACAACTTTTTGATCAAGAAACATCAACCTTCACTTACTTATTAATCGATGCAACCACACGAGATGCCGTTATTATTGACCCTGTTTATGGCAAAATGCAACGTGACCTTGATGCCTTAAAAGAGATGAATGCAGAGTTAAAATATATTATTGAAACCCATGTTCATGCGGATCATATTACAGGTGCTTATGATTTAAAAAAGGCAACTCATGCGAAATTTGCAGCAGGTATTGCAACGGGCTTAACCTGTGGAGATGCATTGCTCGATGAAGGTGAGGTGATTCATTTTGGAAATGAAGTCCTGCATGCGATTCCAACACCAGGACATACCGACGGTTGTACTAGTTACCTTTGGCGTGATCGTCTTTTCACGGGTGATACATTATTGATTAATGCTTGTGGACGAACTGATTTTCAACAGGGTAGTGCTGAGACTTTGTACAATAGTATTCAAAAGTTATTGTCATACCCTGATGAGTACCTTATCTACCCCGCGCATGATTACAATAATTTGCGCGTGAGCAGTATTGGACAGGAAAAGCAGGTTAATCCTTATATTGTAGAGACCTCAAAGGAAGAATTTATTGATAAAATGGATAATCTTCAGCTTCCTAAACCCAAAAAGATTGATGCATCTTTACCTGCTAATTTACGTTGTGGTGATCGGATGACGGCATAGGAAAATAGCTTTTTGGAAGGTTAACATATTGTGGAAAAAACAGTATGGGCTAAAGTAGCCAGATGATTATTGATATATATCATCGTGAAATATCGTTGAGGTTGGTTAAACTTCAACGATGGAATTAGAGATATTTATTCAAATTGGATTACCTGTATCACTGGGTTTAATTATGCTCAGTATGGGGCTGATGCTTAAGCTGTCAGATTTTAATCATGTGTTAATTTACCCAAAAGCCTTTTTTATCGGGCTGTCTGCACAGATGTTATTAGTGCCTCTGCTTGCCTTACTGCTTCTGCAACTCTTTAATTTACCACCAATGCTAGCGGTTGGTTTATTAGTACTTAGTTTTAGCCCTGGTGGAACGACTAGCAATCTATTTTCTTATCTTGCTAAAGGTGATGTTGCTCTCTCTATTGCATTAACTGCCTGTGCCAGTCTTATCACGCCTTTTACTCTTCCCTTTTTAACCGAATTAGCCTTGCAATTTTCAATGGGAGAAGACAAGGATATAGTCGTGCCGATTGGTTTAACCATGAAGCGTCTATTGGTCGTAACGATTGTGCCTGTTGTCATTGGTATGAGCTTAAAACACTTTAAGCCTAAATGGGCTGATGCACTGCAACCACTGATTCATAAATTGTCGGTTATTCTATTTTTTGCCGTGATATTTTCTATGATTATTAGCCAATGGGATAAAATGCCAACCTTTTTAAACCAAGTTGGTGTAATTACAACGGTTATGATTATTTTAGCCATGTTCTCTGGTTATCTATTAGCAAAAATATCAGGGCTAAACGCTAAACAAGTTAAAACCACCACTATCGAAGTTGGCATGCAAAATGGTGGTATGGCGTTGATTGTGACCCAAGGTGTCTTGGGTAACCCTACCATGTCTATTGTTCCTGTGATTTATGGGCTTATAATGCTTATTCCTATTAGTTTGTATATTTTTCTGGTCAGAAATGAAGCCTCTGCAGCAATATAAATTCATTAATGCACTGCGCCCTTTTTCTTTAGTGGTCGCACTTATTTCATGCAGTTTAGGGGTATTAATGGCATGGAATAATGGTTATCAAAATAGTATGACAGGGGTGTGGATTATTATTGGCGGACTGTTAGCGCAAGCAGGAATCAACCTGATCAATGATATTGAAGACTTCTCGCTAATTAAGTCAACCGATCCTAATTATGCCGTGATTAAAGGCATGATCGATAGCAATACTAAAGCAGGAGTATTCTGCTTTATATTGGCAGGGCTGATTTCTGTTTACCTTGTGATACTGCAAGGTTGGATGTTGTTTTCCCTTATTCTAATCTCTGCATTAGCCTCCCTTACTTATAATATTGGTCCCTTTAATGTTAAACACCGTGGATTGGCAATGGTGCAAGTGTTTTTATTAATGGGAATTCTGATGGTGCAAGGCGCTTATCTTGCTATGAGTGGGGAGTTCTCTGGCAGTGTCTTATTGCACTCTATACCTATTAGTTTGTTAATATCGCTCTTATTATTAAGTAATGAACTGCGTGACTGGGAAACAGACAAGCAATACGCCGTCAAAACATTAACGGTGCGGATTGGCTATACAAAAGCGACCATACTATATTGGCTTCTGATTATTCTTAGTTATGCATTTGCCATATTGCTTTTATTTTTAGAGTTACAACAACTCGAAATAACCAGCTTTAAACTACTTTGGTTACTACTGCCATTGCCCCTGTTGATTCCTATCAAAAAAATTATGACGGGCAAACTACGTCTTCAATTACCCCCCATGACAGGACGTTTTTTCTTTTTATTTGGACTTGCCTATATGCTGGTTTTAGGGATTGAATAGAGCAACACTATGGAACTAGCCTTCTTTATCGGATTACTCAGCACCCTGCACTGTTTTGGAATGTGTGGTGGCATAGTCGGTGCGCTCACCATGAGTTTACATCCTGATAAACGTCAAGGCGTTGCCAGCCTATTACAATATACTTTGGCTTATAATTTGGGTCGCATGTTGAGCTATGTATTAGCAGGTGTGATTGTTGGCGTATTAGGGCAAGCTATATTAAGCATTACCCCCCATTTTGTAGGCCTGTTATTGCGCCCACTCTTAATGATTTTTGTTATTTTATTGGGCTTTTATATTGGAGGCTGGTTGCCTAAGCTTGCGCTCATTGAAAAGTTAGGACAGCCAATTTGGATAATACTGCAACCCATTGGCATAAAGTATTTGCCCGTAAAAAAAATTCACCATGCCTTTATGTTCGGATTAATCTGGGGGTGGCTTCCCTGCGGTTTGGTTTACTATGCATTAGTGATGGCATTTGCACAAAATGGCATTATAGATTCCGCATTGTTTATGCTCTTTTTTTCACTAGGAACCTTAGCCCCAATGCTATTAGCAGGCATCTTAGCAGGCAGATTGGTTAGCATACAAAAATCAAAAAACATTCGTAAATTTAATGCAATAGCTTTAATTTTGATTGGTGTTATGGGATTGCTGATGTTGCTGTTTCCTGAGTTTACACACAACCTATATTTCAGCTCTTAGGAACGTGAAATGTAATCCTTTCTTTATTAATAGTATTGGTTCTTCTCTAAAACACATGAAAAATACAACTAAAATAATCGGAAAATCCCCTGCTATCGAGGAAAGTCTGCGTACAGCGGAATTGCTGGCGGTGACAGATGTAACGACACTGATACTCGGTAAAACAGGCACGGGCAAAACACTTTTTGCTGAATATATCCATCAAAAAAGTCCCCGCAGACATAAACCTTATAAGGTCGTTAATTGTGCCACTTTATCTGATGAGCAGTTTGAGTCTAGCTTGTTTGACTGTAATAAAAGATTAGATGACCAACAGCGTAGCCCGATTGAACAGGCAAATAATGGCACTTTATTCCTGGACGAAATTAGTGAGCTACCATTAAAAATGCAGAGTAAGTTACTGTATTTTTTACAGAGTGCAGAATGCCAATCAACAACCTCTTTGCAATCACATCCCTATAATGTGCGGATTATTGTAGCAAGTAGTAAAAATTTATTAGATGAGGTGAGTAGTGGCGCTTTTCGTCAAGACTTATTCTATCGTTTGAATATTGCACCACTTGAACTGCCAGACTTAAAAGATCGCATGGGGGATACGTTATTGTTGGCAGAGCTATTTTTTCACGATTTAGTTAAAAGCTACAAACTATCACCGCCAAGCTTTAGCTCATCCGCGGAGTATTGTTTAAATCATTATGCATGGCCTGGCAATGTGCGTGAGCTCTATAACTTTTGTGAACGGATGTTAATTCTATTTTCTGGAAAAATAATTGGTGCAGGTAACTTACCTTTAGAGATTCGCAAAGAAACTAATAAGCAGAAAAAGCAAATAAGCAAGTATCACTTTGACTTGCCTGCTCAGGGAATTAAGTTAGAACAGCTAGAGGTCGATCTGTATCAGCAAGCAATACAATCAAGTCAGGGCAATAAAAGCGCTGCCGCTCGTTTGTTAGGATTGAGTCGTGATGCATTTCTGTATCGTCTAAAAAAATATGGATTGCGCTAGAAGTTAGCGCTTGTCCTGAATACTGTAATGATTTAGATAAGGGCAAGTCCTGAAAAAGTTTGTCTGGTCTATGAAAGATCGCATAAAGCTATTTGCGTGTTTATCTCCTTGGAGTAGCCTAAAGTCTTAAAAATCCCCAGTATTCTGGAAATTATAAAATTAAATTGAACTTTTTTGCAATAAAGTATTGACGTGCAGGAAATAATCTATAGAATGCGCCGCTCACTCAGGCAAGAGGGACTTGAAAATAAGTCATTTAAGTCTGACTGAAGGCGCAAAATAGGCAATAGAAAATAACTGTTTAGATTAAATAAAAAAGATGTGAAAAAAAGCTTGCATCAAACTTAA
>JAGLDT010000061.1 GCA_023145485.1 Cocleimonas sp.
TCATCTTGCTCATTTGCTTATGTTGCTTGAGGATACGGTTGACATCCTGAATCTGCATGCCACAACCCATCGCAATACGCTTTTTACGCGAACCTTTAATAATGGCAGGGAAACGACGCTCCTGGGTTGTCATGGAGTTGATAATAGCCACCATCCGTGCCACTTCTTTATCCCCTGCTTTTTCCTGAATTTGCGCTGATAGATTCCCCATTCCTGGCATTTTTGACATCAAGCCACCCATGCCACCCATTTTTTCCATCTGTAACATTTGCTTTCGTAGATCTTCAAGATCAAAGCCGTGTCCTTTATTGAGCTTTTTAACTAATTTTTTAGCTTGCTTCTCATCAACATTCTGCTGTGCTTCTTCCACTAGGGACAGAATATCGCCCATACCTAAAATACGTGATGCCATACGGTCAGGGTGGAAGGCTTCTAATGCATTAATTTTCTCACCAACACCGATAAACTTGATCGGTTTTCCTGTAATATGGCGCACCGACAAGGCAGCGCCACCGCGCGCATCACCATCAGCCTTCGTTAAGACGACACCTGTTAGTGGTAATGCATCACCAAAAGCTTTTGCGGTATTAGCCGCATCTTGACCTGTCATACTATCGACAACAAACAGGGTTTCAATAGGGTCAATGATGGCATGTATTGCCTTAATTTCCCCCATCATTTCTTCATCAATGTGCAAACGACCAGCGGTATCGACAATCAGTACATCAAGAAATTTTACTTTTGCTTCTTGGAGCGCGTTAGCCGCAATATCAACGGGAGTCTGTCCTGTATCACTTGGGATAAATACAGCACCCGCTTGTTCAGCAACCGTTTCTAACTGTTTTATCGCAGCAGGACGATAAACGTCACAACTCACCACGCCTACTTTTTTACTATCACGATCCGTTAACAATTTTGCTAGCTTACCAGCAGTTGTTGTTTTACCCGCCCCTTGCAAACCTGCCATTAAAATAACCGCAGGTGGCTGTGATGCTAAATTAACAGACTCATTAGCTTGCCCCATGATTTCTGTTAACTCATCGTCAACAATTTTGATAAATGCTTGGCCTGGCGAGAGACTTTTTATCACTTCTTGACCAATCGCGCGTTGCTTTACCCGCTCAATAAATGTCCGCACTACGGGCAAGGCAACATCGGCTTCAAGCAATGCCATGCGCACTTCACGCAAAGCATCTTTAATATTATCGTCGGTTAAACGCGCCTGACCTCGTAGCTTTTTTACCGTATGGGAAAGGCGATCACTTAGATTATCAAACATAATTTTCTACTTTTTTTATTTCATTTGAGAGGCGGGCGAACTGAGTCGAGGACTAAAAAAGAAAAAAACCACCTTATAAAGTAACTGTCTATTTCTTGCTTGCGCCGAAGGTGTTACATTATAACATCATTATCAGAATTGTCCTGCACACTAAAAACAATGACAACCATCGCAATATTAGCAATTATTCTCTACCTTATTAGCTGGCTTTTACTCGGTTTCAAGTTGCGTACCCGCCTGAACAAAACAAAAGGCATCAATAAAAAAATTTATCTTTCGCTATGGCTTATTGCCGTTCTACTGCATGCGGGGGTACTCTATTGGCCTTTGCTGAGTTCAGGGCTATCAATCAGCTTGATCACGGCAGCTTCACATATCATTTGGCTCACTAGCCTAATGTTGCTAATGACCACATGGACACGTAATATTGAAGCGTTAGGGATTTTCATCCTTCCACTGACTGCTTTTACATTACTGTTACAACAAACGGTTACCCTAGACCCAACACATACCATTCCAATCAATAACGGTCTAGGCGCGCATATTTTTACCTCTTTGCTCGCTTATAGTATGCTAATGTTAGCTGCTATTCAGGCTGCACTATTAGCAGAACAAAATAATCACCTGCACAATCATAAACCTACGGGCTTTATCCGTACCCTGCCTGCATTGCAGGATATGGAGCTTCTGCTGTTCCGCTTTATTACCGTCGGCGTTGTCTTGTTAACCATTGCGTTAATCACAGGGTTTGTCTATCTGGATAATTTATTTGGCCAACATATCGCGCACAAAACGTTCCTTTCACTTTTTGCATGGGTTATTTTTAGTACCTTATTAATTGGTCACATAAAGTTAGGATGGCGTGGACGCACTGCAATACGCTGGACACTAGCAGGCTTTATCATTCTCATGATTTCTTTTTTTGGTACAAAAATCATTCAGCATTTTTTAGGAACTTAACATAGTGGATCTCGCCACCGTCCCTCTGTGGATACTTTTTACCGTATTAATTGTTTTTTTCATTCTGTCTGCTTTTTTCTCAGGCTCCGAAACCGCCTTAATGGCATTAAACAAATACCGACTCAAGCATTTAGCTAAAAACAATATTGGCGCTCGCAAAGCCTTAAAATTACTGCAACAACCTGATCGTTTAATTGGTTTGATTTTACTGGGTAATAATTTGGTTAATATTGTTATTATCCAAATAGCTACTTTAATTGGCTTACGCTTAGGCGGTAATGCAGGTATTGCTATCGCTACAGCGATTCTCACGTTAGCACTGCTTATTTTTGCTGAAGTTACACCCAAAACCATTGCAGCCTTGCGTGCAGAAAAAATAGCTTTTCCTGCTGCTATTTTATTTACGCCTTTATTAAAAATAGCCTTTCCCGTGGTTTGGTTGATTAATATTGTTGCAAATTTCTTCGTGCGTTTATTTGGCGCAGATCCCAGTAAAGGCTCTTTAGAAACAGCGCTTAACCATGAAGAACTTAAAACGATCGTTAAAGACCCAGACTCAAGTTTCCGACATAATCATAAGGACATGTTGATTAGTGTCTTAGATCTCGAATCAACCATCGTTGAAGATATTATGATTCCACGCTCGGATATTGTTGGAATTGATCTAGATGATGACTGGAATGATATTGAAGAACAAATATTAAACAGTAACTTTACTCGTTTAGTTGTTTACAGAAATCGTCTTGATCAAGTCGAGGGTATTATCCATTTGAGGCAATTAATTCATCATATTCATGAAGACCGTCTCAGCCGTGAAACCCTCATGGAATCAATGGTTCCCACTTATTTCACTCCTAATGCGACACCACTCACTACTCAACTGCTTAATTTCCAAAATGAAAAAAAACGCATCGCTCTTGTTGTCGATGAGTACGGTGAAATTCTCGGTATGGTCACGTTAGAAGATTTACTCGAAGAAATCGTACATGAATTTGCAGGCAGTATTGACCCGCTTGAAATTAAAGAAATGGACGATGACACCTACTGGCTTGATGGTAGTATGCACATTCGTGATATCAACCGTCATTTAAACACCAATCTACCCACAGATGGTCCAAAGACACTTAATGGTTTAATGCTCGAACAACTCGAAACACTTCCAACCATTGGTACTACCACACTTATTAACAACTACCCATTAGAAATCCGCAAAATACAAAATAATACGGTTAAAAACCTGATTCTTTATCCAGCGATTAAGCGTGATACGGACTGATAAAGGCAAGGTGTCATTCGTTTTCTGCAACGGTTGAAATTGGGTAGTTTGGATATGATAGTCTGAATTGCTCGTCCTAAGATAATTGGAGTTAAAGTGTTAGGCGCTAGAAATAATGACAGCTTTGCCATTTTGTATCGCTAGTCCCTTCTTTCCTTTTAAAAGGTCATTAAATAAAGCATTAACCAATGCGCCACGCCAGTCATTCGATAGTGTTTGGCGTTGTTCTAATACCATACTGGTAACTTTTTTACGCGTGGTGATAACGGCTGGGGTGATATCAAGCTCTTGAGCATGAATACTTAATGCGGTCATTAGTACATCAATCACTTTGTCCTGTGTAATACTTGGCTTTTTTCTATAATTGATTTCAGGGCATTCACTTTCGGCTAATGAGAGTCCTTTTGTTATGCAATCTAACCATATTTTATGATATTTTTTTGTACGGGCTGCATTAATGCCACGCATATCGGCAATTGTCTGTACGTCTTTAGGTTGCTGTCTAGCAAGGTCAATGAGTATCTCGTCTTTAATCATCCATTTGCGCGGTAGATTTTTACGTTCAGCTAAATTTTCACGCCATGCGGCTAATTCTCTTAAAATAGCGAGTTGTTGTCGTTTAAGCACCTGTAACCCTCTCACTTTCTTCCAACGCGTTGTTGCATTAATCGCATAAAGCTTAGGATCGATAAAGTGAGCAAAGTCATGATCTAGCCAGTCTAATCGCTCGAGTGAAATTAATTTATCACGGATGATGGGATAAGCCTGAGCAAGGTAGCGTACATCATCAATCGCATAATCAAGCTGTGCTTGGTTCAGAGGTCGGTTTGCCCAATTAGTGCGTGATTGTGATTTGTCCAGATCAACTTTTAGTACCTGCTGCATTAAGCGCGCATACCCCATATGATCACCATAACCTAAAACGGAAGCGGCGGGCTGGGTGTCAAAAATGGGTTGTGGAACTTGTCCGCTGAGGTAATTAAAAATTTCTAGATCTTGATGCGCGGCATGCAATACTTTAATGATATTACTGTTATTGAGGAGATTTAATAAAGCTGAAATATCATCAATTTCTAAAGGATCAATACAGGCGAGTTGAAGCTCCCCCTCCTTATTATGCGCCGCAATCTGTACTAAACAAAGTTTGGGGTAGTAAGTGCGCTCACGAATAAACTCAGTATCAAGAGCCAGCCATTGGCAGTGTTGAATAGATTCTATATAGGTCAATAAATCATCTGTAGTAGTTATGACTTGATACACAGCTCGTCCTTGGGTTAATTGAGGGTTTAGTATAATCACAATTTCTAATGATGATGTACAGACATATTGAAGCTAAAGGTATTAAAATAAAGAGATTATTCGGTATCTTTGTCTTTTATTAAATACCCTAGATACTGTATGTAAATTAGGGTGTTTTTTCAATTTAAATAGATCTGATTATTTCATAAACAATTGATTTAAATAAAAAATATTAGAACATAACTTAATAATTATATTCTAATATCTTTCTGTTAATTGACATAGATCAAGAGAGGGCGCAGAGTTAGTTTATCTACGAAGGACTTCTCCAATCGCTAGGAGACTAGATCGGTACTTATTCATTAGATTAAATACCGAGGTTTGCAACTTGAAAGCGTTGTCATCAAATTTAGATTGATATTAAATGTTGATTATTTTAAGTTTGCTATACCATAATGAACCCGCTCTTTTATGAGTGGGTTTTTTATATCTGCTATGGCTAAATCAGTATTTAGCCAGTTTATATTTGATGAGTCTTAGGAACTTCTTTAGGTTAGGGAAGAATTATTGCGAGCTTCTTCAATACGTTTTTTCACCTGTCTAGGTGCAGTTCCCCCTAAATGATCACGAGCAGCAACAGAGCCTTCTAGTGTTAAGACCTCAAAGACCTCTTCTGTAATCACATCTGAAAACTGTCGTAATTCTTGCAGGCTCATTTCACTAAGGTCTTTTGAGGTTTCAACACCATACGCAACAGCTTTACCAACAACTTCATGGGCATCTCTAAAGGGCATGTTTTTACCGACCAAATAATCAGCTAAATCGGTTGCGGTAGAGAATCCTTGCATGGCGGCTTTACGCATATTGTCCGCTTTAACTTCCACATAAGGCATCATATCGGCATAGGCACGTAGACAGCCTAACAGTGTATCAACGGTATCAAATAATGGCTCTTTATCTTCTTGATTGTCTTTATTGTAGGCAAGTGGTTGAGATTTCATTAGGGTTAATAATGCAATTAAGTTGCCATTAACTCTGCCTGTTTTACCGCGTACTAACTCAGGTACATCAGGGTTTTTCTTTTGTGGCATGATCGAGGAGCCAGTGCAAAAACGATCGGGTAGATTGATAAAATTAAACTGTGCTGATGTCCATAATACCAACTCTTCAGAAAAGCGGGATAAATGGGTCATAATCAAGGTTGCAGCAGCGGTAAATTCAATAGCAAAATCACGATCACTAACCGCATCAAGTGAGTTATTTGCAGGTCGATCAAATCCTAATAGTTCGGCAGTGTAAGCACGATCAATAGGGTAGGTTGTTCCTGCTAAAGCGGCAGCTCCTAGTGGCAAAATATTAACCCGCTTACGGCAATCCTGTAAGCGCTCATCATCACGCACTAACATTTCATACCAAGCCAGCATATGATGACCAAAGGTAATTGGCTGGGCAACTTGTAAATGGGTAAAACCTGGTAAAATGGTTTCAGCTTCACGTTCTGCTAAATCCAGTAAGCCTGTTTGTAATCGTTGAATTTCATCACTAATTAGATCAATTTGTTCACGTAACCAAAGGCGAATATCAGTTGCAATTTGATCGTTGCGAGAACGCCCCGTATGCAACTTTTTTCCTGCAAGCCCAATACGATCGGTTAGCTTAGCTTCAATGTTCATATGAATGTCTTCTAAAGCAATCGACCACTCCATTTTTCCTTGCTCAATATCAACCAGTATTTCATCCAGACCTTGATGGATAGACTGCATTTCTTCTGTCGTTAAAATACCAACTTTTTCAAGCATTTGAGCATGTGCTTTAGAGCCTGTAATATCATGTTTATAAAGGCGTTGGTCGAACTGTATTGAGGCGGTAAAGGCTTCAACAAAGGCATCGGTACTTTCTGAGAAACGACCTCCCCAAAGCTTTGTATCTGATTGATCTTTCATGTTTTCATCGTTTGTATTTGGCATTAGTGTATTCAGTTTCCAGCAAGATGGTTGTGCTATATTTAGCTAATAGATAAACGTCGTAATAAAAGAGATGGACAACACTATCAGACAGGCGAACCCTATCAGCGGTTCGCTTTATCAGACTGATGAAGTATCTATTTCGCGTAATAATAACAATAATAATGTGAAGGAATAGTAGGTTTTGAAGAGGCTCATGGTGGGCTCTTTATCATTTGCTAAATAGCTTTCACGGATTATCGATGATAAATAAACTTATGTCACTAGCCACAACTAAAAAGTTAGGTTATTTGCCAAACTTGTGCTCTTTTCGAACCTTACTCAGTGGTATGGTTGCAGCGGAAGTATTGGCAATTATTTTAGCGCTTGCCAGTTCTTCTGAAACGTATACCGCAGCTTTTATTAAGCTAGGTTTTACGTCATTATTTGTTCAATGGACAGTGTTGTCTGCATCACTTTTTATGTGCATGCTTTCAGGTCTGTTGAAAAGACAAAATGTGCTTAATTTAACCATTGCAGTGACAACTATTGTTGCTTTTTTTACTATTTTTGCATCAATTTTGACCATTATGGCGGATAGTTATCAAAAAATTGGTGTCATACATTACTGGGATACGCCTTTTATTGCACGAAATGTCTTTATTGGTGTAGTAGTCACTCTACTAATTTTACGTTATTTGTATGTGCAAGATAATCATTCAGAGCGTGTTAAAGCAGATTCTGGGGCAAAATATGATGCATTGCAATCACGTATGCGCCCACATTTTTTGTTTAACAGTTTGAACACCATTGCACAGTTGATTTATCAAGATCCAAAAAATGCCGAAGAAGCCTTATTGGATTTAGCAGATATTTTCCGCACCACTTTAGACACTAGAACACGCATTACATTAAAAGAAGAGTTAGATGTCACGTTGCGTTACTTGCGTATGGAAGGTCTGCGTTTAGGTAAGCGTCGTTTAAATATAGTTTGGGATATGGATAGAAATACATTGCCTTTTGATATGTTGATCCCGCCTTTATTACTGCAACCTTTAGTTGAAAATGCCATTTATCATGGGGTTCAACCTCGTAAAGAAGGTGGTACATTAGGGATTAGCTTATATGATGCAGGTAGACATTTAGATGTGGTGGTGACTAACCCTATACCACCTGATGGTACTAACTCTCATCAAAAAGGGAATCATATAGCTCAAGAAAACTTAAAAAACAGATTGAAATTAGCCTACGGCACGCGCGCAAACCTAAAAATAACAAAAT
>JAGLDT010000062.1 GCA_023145485.1 Cocleimonas sp.
GCTATGAAGGCAATGTACTCATTAATAAATCCCCCTATCTGGCCTATGCACAGATAGTTGCCACCTTTTACCCGCAACAATCTATCCCAGCCTTTATCCATCCTAGCAGTGTAATTGACCCTAGTGCCTCTATTTCTAGTAGCGCATCCATTGGGGCTAATGTTGTGATTGGCAAAAATGTCCGCATTGCAGATGCCGCAATGATTGAAGCAGGATCAATTATTAATGCCAATTGCTCCATCGGAAAAAATACTCACTTACATGCCAATGTCACACTGTATGCAGATAGCGAAATTGGTGAAAACTGTATTATCCATTCTGGTTCTGTCATTGGTGCGGATGGTTTTGGCTATGCACCCAATCAAGGCGAATGGTATAAAATAAAACAGATTGGCAACGTAATTATCGGTAATCAAGTTGAAATTGGCGCGAATACCACCATTGACCGTGCGGCCCTCGGTAGTACGCATATTTCCGATGGAGTAAAGCTAGATAATCTAATTCAAATTGGTCATAACGTTCATATTGGCGAACACACCGCCATTGCCGCCTGTGTCGCTATTGCAGGTAGCGCAACCATTGGTAAACGCTGTCAAATTGGTGGTGCAAGCGCAATAGCAGGGCATTTAAGTATTGCCGATGATGTCATTATTACAGGCATGTCAATGGTGATTAGCTCCATTAAATCAGCAGGTGTTTACTCCTCTGGAATGCCTGTTAATGACAATCGAAAATGGCGTAAAAATATCATCCGCTTTAGCCAACTCGATAAAATGGCACAAAAAATACGGCAACTTGAAAAACGGATTAAACATATTATTTAATAAGGAGAGCCGTTGATTATTGCTTTGTAGGTAGATTGTAGGAATTAATCGCTTTCTTTGCTGGATGAATTAGTAAATACATTCTAAAATTCTGAAGCGTATAGGTATTCATCTATTAAATGTCACCATGAAGTTCAGGAAGAGAATGAAGATGCGTTTCTTCTTTAAGTTTTTGATGGTGAGTTTATTTATCTGAAAAACTATATTATTTAAAAAAAATAAAGGTTATTTTAATGGCTAAACTAAAGCTAATTAGTTTCAAAATCTGTCCATTTGTACAGCGTAGTGTGATTTTATTGAAAGAAAAGGAGATTGATTTTGATATTGCTTATATCGATTTGAGTGAGCCACCAGAGTGGTTTCTAGCGCTTTCTCCCACAGGAAAAGTACCAGTCTTAGAGGTGAGTGGTAAGGTACTGTTTGAATCTGCCATTATCAGTGAGTATTTGGATGAGGTCAATCCACCGTCCTTACACCCTGCTGATCCGTTAGAAAAAGCCCAAAATAGAGCATGGATGGAATTTACCTCACCGCTGTATATGGCCTTTTTTAAGTTAATGATGAGCAAGACTAAAGAAGCTGGTGAGGGGGTTATTGCAGAGGCGAATAAACAACTCGATACTTTGGAAAAAATCAAGATCAATGCGCCTTGGTTTAATGGTGATGATTTCTCAATGGTGGATATTTCCATTGCGCCATTGTTTATGCGTCTTGCCTTTTTGAAAAAGCATTTTAAGTTGGACTTACTTGAGGGCAGGTCTAATCTGCAAGCATGGTCTGATAAAATATTAGCACGTGAGTCCATTATTAACTCAGTGGTTGATGATTTTGAAGATATTTTATTAATGCGAATCAGGGGAGCAGAAAGTTTTTTAGCAATCGCATAAATCATCTATAAAATTAAGACAGGACAAAAGGGTTTAAAATTTATTGATCAGTGTTTGATAAAATAAGTTTTGGACTCTTTGCTTAGGACTGAGGATTCAATAACACCCGAATTCTAACTTGCCTTTTTGTCCCAGCTTGAATGCTCTAAGATTGTTGCGTAGAATGACTATGCGCCTACTAATCTGATCTGATTTGAACTAA
>JAGLDT010000063.1 GCA_023145485.1 Cocleimonas sp.
TTTCGGATGTTATTAAATCCTCAGCCCTTAAAATGGTTTTGTCCTGTTTTAAGTTTGTTGCTTGATATTTTTCTATAAAAAACTAAATCAAACTTTATTTTCTTATGAAACGGACTTTATTTGAAATATCCCTTGTTGGCACGCTTGTCTTGCTTGCATGGTTACTCTTTAGCGGTGATCTACCACCGCGCAATGCACATAATATCTGTGATATTTTTGAAGAGAAGACACATTGGTATACGGCAGCAAAGAATGCCAGCAAAAAATGGAATGTGCCCATTACTGTTCCTATGGCGATGATGTTTCAGGAAAGTTCTTTCCGCCAAGATGCGAAACCCCCGATGCGAACAATTTTATGGATTATACCGATTGGAAGGGTGAGTACTGCTTATGGTTTTTCCCAAGCGCTTGACCTTACTTGGAAGGATTATAAAAAAGAAACCAATAGCCTATTAGCCAGTCGGAGTAGTTTTGCTGATTCCATTGATTTTATGGGATGGTTTATTAATAAAACTAACACCATCAATAAAATATCCAAATATAATGCTCAGCATCAATACCTTAATTATCATGAAGGATGGGGCGCTTATAGAAAGAAAAGTTATCGAAAGAAAGCATGGCTTGTTCGCACTGCAAAAAAAGTAAAGCAACGTGCCAGCACTTATTCTGCTCAATTTAAACGATGTAAAGCAGAATTAGATCAGGGTAGTTGGTTTTTTTAGTGTTTAGGAATTTTTGTTTCTTAGGAATGAACAAAATCAACCGCTACACTTGAATAGACCTCATGCTACCTTAACGTCCTTTAGCAAAGGAGAAGCTAATAATTCATGTATTTCGTCGGTTTCAATAAAATCAACCCCAGTGTAAGCATACCAAAAGGCAACTTCAGGGTTGTTGACACTGTATAACATCCATTTCCAATCACCTGGCCACAGTGTTTTTTCTGCGGTTATTTTCTTATAGTCACAAATTAAAAAATCAGGGTTAAAGGCAGTTGCTTTATCTTGAGATTTTTTATTGTAATACTTCACCACCCATCCTACTGCTATATCACTATGCTTCTGTGCATAACGCAGTGCTAATGAGTTGAAAGAAATAATCACGCATTGTGAAGCATAAGGTTTTAATAATGTTAGCAAGGTCTCCATTACAAATTCTAACCCCCATTGTTTCAGGCTTTGTACTTTTATTTCAACAAAAGCTTTCGTACTCGGGTAGCGTTGCAATAGTGCCAACACTTCAGATAATAAAGAAATAGGCGTTGGATAGTGCCTATTATTAAAACGTGTTGACTCATGAATACTAAATTTTCTTAATTCATTATAAGAGTGATCAAAAACAGAAATATCCTGTTTTGCAGTGCGCTTTAAATCAGCATCATGATGTACAATAAACTGCTGGTCAGCGGTCATCTGTACATCAAACTCAACGAATTGGACGCCAGCTTTTAATACGGACTCAATTCCTTTATAAGAATTTTCAGGAAAATTTTTGTTGTCACCTCGATGAGCGACTAATTTTGGGGTAATGGTATAATTCATAGCATTGTTGTAAATTTTAGCGGTAAAGTGAATAAAATCTTCAAATTAATATTAGCATATAACTATATGGTTATATGACTATAATTGTATCAATAAGTTCAGCTTATATTCGTAAAAAGTATTATTTATTATAATTAGTGCTATCAGGCTAAATTTTTCTTTATATCCAGTATGATTTAATAAGCACTTAAAATATAGATATAATTTATTGTGTCATAATTAAAATAATGATACGTTTGTGGTCGGAAATAGCTCACTTTGACAGACAGTTCTGACTAGATACTTTATTCGCTTATAGTGATCGACTTATATTGTTTTTAAGATATCTCCACTATTCGCAAGCTGATCTCCACCACAATAATTCAGCAAATATTTAGAGTAATTCTTATCCATTAAACTAAATGATTTGAAGCTTTCTAGTACCCCCATAAACCTACCTTGTTGGAATACTAGCGTCCTGAGGAAATAAAATTAATGTAGCATGATTTTGTTTCTTTAAACATTAGGTTGTTTTCATTCCACAATCTAATGCAATAACATTATCTAAAGCGTCCCCTTATGATTTATTTAAACTTTTTTAAATGTGATCTATTTCTCCACCATAAAATGAGTTGAGAGCCTTCTAATAGAAGTTCAGAAAGTGTATCGAAAACCACTCTGAGATGTGAATGTTTTCCGACCAAATGTAGCTAATGATGGCTCATCTTGAGGCTATTTGATCAAAAAACAGGTGCTCATGACAATAAAATTCGATTGTACTCAATATTATTTCAACCTTACTACTAAAAGGAAATCTAGTGAAAAAACAAACAACGACGGTTATAACCTATGGAACATTCGACTTATTTCACATTGGCCATTTGAAACTATTAAAACGTGCAAAGATGTTGGGTGATAGACTGATTGTTGGTATCTCTACTGATTCATTTAATCTGAAAAAGAATAAGAAAACGGTTATTCCTTATCATGAACGTGCAGAGATCATTAAACATCTTCGATTTGTCGATCAAGTTATACCAGAGTCATGTTGGGAGCAGAAACATAGGGATATCATTCAGCATAATGTTGATATTTTTGTGATGGGGCATGACTGGGAGGGAAAATTTGATTCGTTATCAACGCTTTGCAACGTTAAATATTTACCACGCACAAAAGGGATTTCTACGACCAAAATAAAAAGCTATTTAAAAAAACATAAAGAACCTCAGTCATCATCAATCAATGTTGTTAAAACCTACTAAATACCACTATTAGATTTAAGGAGACAATAAGCCATGGATAGCCGATATGCAGATGTTAATGTGGTTGTTTATTTTGCAGGAAATATAGGAAATATCTATCAAATAGAGCAATGGATAAAACCACTAGAACAGCTTGAAAAAGTAGAGAAGATTTTGATTGTGACGCGTGATACTCATATTTATGAATGGATAGAGACGAATACACAGTTCCAGCTAGTCTATACGAAAACAATGAGCGCATTATTGAAACTGTATGAAAATAATAATTTCAGATGCATTCTTTATGTCAATAACTCTTGTTCTAACTTCCAGTCTTTGAGTAATAATACCGCATTGCATGTACATATCAACCATGGCGAAAGTGAAAAAACATCCACGTTTAGCAATCGCGCGAAAGCCTATGATTTTATTTTTATTGTTTCAGATGCTGCGTATAATAAATATGCAGATAACCTGATTAATATTGATATGAATAAATTTATTAAAGTAGGGCGACCACAGATAGATTTTATTGACCCCGTTAAACGACCGACAACGACTGATAAGAAAGTTATCTTATATGCGCCTACATGGGAAGGCACCCATCTTTCCATGAATTACACCTCGTTGCCTGACTATGGTCTTGATTTTGTCAAAAAAATACTGGCACATAAAGACTATTACCTTATTTACCGTCCCCATCCCAACACAGGTTCACGTGATGCTTTAACTAAAAAAACAGACAAACAAATCAAGCAAATGATAAAAAAATCAACCTCTGGAACGGTAATGATAGAGGAGAATATCAATAGTGTTTTTGAGTTAACCGACCTTGCTATTTTTGATAACTCTGCTGTAACGGTTGATTTTCTTTCTTTTGATAAGCCGATGATGATTACCGATTTTTTCTATCGTCAAGAAGGGCAAGCAGCGGCAAAACCAGAAATTGTTAAAGCTTGTAAAATGATTAACGATACGAATAAGAAAGACATTTTAAACTTGATTGCAGAAGGCTTATCTCAAGACCCGAAAGCAATACCTCGCAAGGAAATAAAACGATATTTTCTAGGAGATTATGCGCGTGGTGAAAGCACCGAAATGTTTATTAGCCAAGTGAAAAAACTGATTAAATTGGCAGATGAACTAGTTGTGACATAACAAATAATATTGGGTGGAATAGACAGTTGTCTCATTCTGAAATAGTTATTTTAGAATGAGAACAGCATTATTTGTTTTTTTAAAACTTCCGCATTTCCATGCTCAACTTGGCCGCGGCTGCCTGATCTTCAATGCGCTCAATTCGCACTGCATTTTGCTTATAAGCAGGCTGGCGTGAATGCGGATCAAGTAGACCAAGGGTTAAGCGGTTGGCACAGTCGTGAAAGTGAAACGGTAAAAACACCATATTCTTAGCAACGCGTTGCGTGGGGGTTGCCATAACCACTGCATCAGCACGACGTGAAACGAGACGCACGTAATCTCCGCGTTGAATACCGAGTTCTGTGGCGGCATCGGGGCTGATTTCAATAAAGGGAATCGGGCTGTATTTATTATTATTACCAATTTTCCCTGTTTTAGTGCGTCCGTGCCAGTGTTCAATTAAGCGCCCTGTGTTAAGCCAGAAGGGGAATTTATCGTCAGGTACTTCGTTATTATCGACAAAGGGTAAGGGTATTAATTTAGCTTTACCATCGCCATAACGGAAGGTAGCGGTTTCGGTATAGAGGCGTTTTCCACCTTTGGGTGGTTCTTCTCCTGCATCTTTTTGCTTGGCACTATAAGGCCATTGCACACCACGTTTTTCTTCTAGCATTTCATGGTTCATGCCTGAAATATCCGCTAATCGCCCTACGGATAATTCCCCCATTTCGAGGAAAATATCGCCTGCTTTCTCAGGAAAGTTGACCTTTTCTTCAGTGTTAAAACGTTCCGCCATGCGATTGAAAATCCATAAGTCGGGCTTGGACTCTGCGGGTGCTTTCATTAAAGGTGTGATGCGACTAATACGACGCTCAGTATTGGTCATTACGCCATCTTTTTCCGCCCATGTGCCTGCGGGGAAAAAGACGTGCGCGTACTGTGTGCTTTCTGAATCTTGATAACAGTCTTGCACCACACAAAATTCTAATTTTTCCATCGCCTTACGAATACGTGCAGTATTAGGAAGCGATGACATCGGGTTTGTAGCGATTAACCAAATGCCTTTAATTTCACCCGTTTCAATGGCTGCATAAATATCGGTTTGGAACAGGCCGCGCTTTTTGGGGAAAAACTCTGGGTCAATATTCCAAAATTTAGCAATATCTTCACGGTCTTGTGCATTTTCTAAGACGCGATGATTCGGCAAACCCGAACAAGAGGACCATTCACGCGTTCCCATTGCATTGCATTGTCCTGTAATGGAGAGTGATGTGCCACCTGCTTTGCCGATATTACCCGTTAATAGGGCTAAATTATTAATTCCTACTACACCATCTGAGCCGTGTGTGGATTGATTAATTCCCATGGTCCAAATTTGCATTGCAGCAGGTGCTTTGGCAAATAAGCGCGCCACATTACGGATCGTATCCTCATCAATGCCACATATCTTTTGTGCAACCACAGGATCATAATTAGCAACTTCGGCGCGTAATGCTTCGATTCCATTAGTATTGGCTTCGATGTAGTCCACATCTTCTAGACCTTCATCTAAAATCACGTACATCATCGAATTTTGCAACACGACATCCGTTCCAGGTGTGATCGCAAGGTGCATGTGTGCATTTTGCGCCAACATGGTAACGCGGGGATCAATAACAATCAGCGGGAAATTACGCTTTTCCTGCGCTTCTTTCATACGCCAATAAATAATTGGATGTTGCTCGGGCAAATTAGAACCCCAAGCAATCAGGCAGTCCGTGTGTTCAAAATCTTCATAACAGCCCGGTGGGCCATCAGAACCAAAAGAACGTTTATAGCCTGAAACCGCCGATGCCATGCATAAAGTAGTATTGCCATCGTAATTATTGGTACCGATTAGTCCGCGTGTTAGCTTTCCAAGCGTATAAAATTCCTCGGTTAACATTTGCCCTGTGGAAATTATGGCAAACGAATCGCGTCCGTATTTTTCTTGAATGCGTTTGATCTCAGCGTGAGTTTTATCCAGCGTTGTATCCCAGTCACTTTTTTGCCATTTCTGATGCCAGTGATCACGTATTAATGGCACTGTACCTCGCCCTGCGGAATCAAATAATTCGTGCTCAAAAATACCTTTTAAACACAATTTTCCCCGATTTACATCTGCATCTGCTACACCGCGTGAACTAACGGGCTTGCCCTCTGCATTAAAA
The DNA here is from genome assembly GCA_023145485.1 of Cocleimonas sp. Classification (GTDB taxonomy): domain Bacteria; phylum Pseudomonadota; class Gammaproteobacteria; order Thiotrichales; family Thiotrichaceae; genus JAGLBW01. The sequence goes on from JAGLDT010000063.1 coordinate 6,091, forward strand.
CCGACTTCAATGGAACACCCCGTGGAACAATATCCACAAGCAGCGTATTTCCATTCTTTAATGCCTTTATCGGCTATTTTAATAGGGTTCTTTTTAGTTCGTCCGAATAACATGAAGATTCTCTTTATGGGGTGTTGGTCAATCTACTTTATTGAAACAAAGATAGCACTCCGCCTCAGCAATAGGTAATTAATAAGCAATATTTATGCCAATCATATTTTACAGCCTGATAATAAAACCTATGTAATTGAACTCACAAGAGAAGGTAAGATGAGTAAGGTTTGTTTAAAAACAGAAAAGCGTGAGACAAAACAACGGCGCATTGTTTTGGTGCGACTGGAGTGAAAATCTCCTATAGGATAAATAAGACCGTTTAGCATCAATTTTCTTCATTTCTGTTTTTCCTTACATAGACTGGCACTTAATTAGGGGATGTTTTATGGGTTCAGTTAATGTCTTCTTATACCTCTTTTTGTCTATCTAATCATTTATTGCTTCAGGCAAAAATAACCAGGAAATAAGCCATGAACAGTCCTATTAAACTTTCTGTCTCAAGTATTTTATTAGCAGGGATAATGTCAGGTTGTAGTCAACAACAAATACAACAAGACTATACCAATAACAGTATTCAGAGAGGTTCTACGGTAAGTAGTGAACGGCAGGTTTTTGCGCCGAAAAAAGTTTATAAACAACAGTTTGCTAAAAAAGTAAAAACAGTTAAGAAAAAAAAGAAGAAAAAAACAGCCAAAAAATCTAAAAGCAATATTGGTTTTCCTCCAGCAAAGCTAGGTCAATGCTATGCAAAAGTAAAGAAGCCTGCCACTTATAAAACACGAACAAAAAAAGTCTTACTGAAAAAGGCAACGTCCAAACGTGTTTTTGTTCGTAGGGCACAGTATCAATGGATCAATAAACGAGTTTTAGTAAGACCTTTGAGTTATAGTCAGCGAGTTATTCCTGCTGTTTATAAAACAGTAACAAAGCGGGTGATGGTTAAGCCAAGTTATCTTACGTGGAAGAAAGGTCATGGTTTAATTACAAGAATTGATAATACAACGGGGGAAATTCTTTGCCGAGTAAAGGTTCCTGCTGTTTATAAAAAAGTAAATAAAAAGGTTTTAGTTCGTGCAGCACGAACAATAAAAACACCGCGTCCAGCCGTTTATAAAACAGTTAAAAATAAGAAACGTATTTCTCCTGCCCAGTATAAAATGGTGAGAACACCAGCACGTTATACAACAAAAAGTTATCGTGTAAAAACAGCCTCTGCTAAATATATTTGGCGACAGGTTATCTGTAAAACAAATGTTTCAAAAAATTATAGAAGTAAAATACATCAGCAAAAGATACATAATAAAACACATAAGGCAAAGGCATATCAGCCCAAGTCTTATGTGAAAAGGCATCCAAAGCAACGTAGAGCAGTGAGGGCTAAATCTACTTCACGTCATAATTTAGTGCAAAAGAGAACAGATTATAGAAAAGTATCTTATTCTAGAAAAATGACATCTCCGCAACAAGTGAGAACGAATAGGCATAAACCAGCTATTCTGAAAGCGAGTTATAAGCCTCCTAGAGCTGTGGCAAACATTAATCAAGCACCACGGGTTAAAAAGGTTTCTAAAATAAATAAGCAAAAAGCTCGTTTGACCAAGACTAATGCTATTTTTCGTATACAAACGGCTTTGTTAGAAAGAGGCTTTAATCCGGGTAAAGTCGATGGTAAATTAGGTCCTGCTACAGTTGCAGCATTGACTGAGTTTCAACGTAAAAAAGGACTTACAACAGGCAAACTGAATCGTGCCACTCTACGCGCTCTGGATTTGATCTAGAAAATATAAAGCCATCTCAAGAAACGATCATTACTGACTGCGTTAGTCTGAGTGCTTCAGGGATAATATCCCACTTATATTGATGCCCCGTTATAGTATTCCCGCTTATACTCGGGGTGCTTAGATTATACCGAGTACTTGTTAGATCAGGGTGTGTAAAGTTTTTAACAGCACTGACAATACCTAAACCTGATGCAATATGAGGGTCATACCACGTTAAATAATCATCGCAGTGATAGCGATGGTTATAATGGTGTATAGCACAGCAGTTAATTCCTACCATACGGTTGCCCAACATGTATTTATCAATTTTCAGCCGCGCCCGTTGTGACTTTTCTAATACAGTTAGCCAAGACAGGGTGGTTTCAAGGTATTGCTCATAAGGTGTGCTACCAAAGCGTCCATTACGCTGATCCCATATCTGTTGCATCCAATGCCATGCATTGCGAACATCCACTAAACTTCCTACCTGAAGAGTAAATCGTTGCGATTTACGTAGCTTTCTACGCAAATCTTTTCGCCGTGATGCTGATAGAAATTGCCAGTAGTGTTGTAATGGCATTCCATATAGGCTTGCCGTTGGTTGCTGTTGGGCGCAAGAAAAGTCAGCAACAACATCACTATCAAAATAAGGTTGTTTCATCTTTTTTAAGATACTCTCAGCACCTGGTGTATAGGTTGGACTGACTGGTGGAGAGTTTGGCATTGATGCAATATAGCTTAATATATAGCCTTTATTGGGCGAGCGATAGTAATAACCAACAGGTAAATAACCTACTGCCTGACCTTTCTCATTACGATGTACATGCAAACTGGGTTGGAGCATATCATTATATCGAAACATCTCTTCGATGAGTAATGGATCAGCATATAAACTACCATCATCAAGTTGTTTGACTATTTTTAATTCTTCTCTATTCATTGGGAGGTATTATAAAAATAGTAATTATCAAAAGGGAATGATTTATTGTTATTATATTGAATAATTATTGACAAGTTGTTATTTCCCATTAGGATTTTTAAAATAAGTGAAGTGGAGAGTTTTAATGAAAATATTGAAAATAATCGGCATGAGTGGGTTGATACTATTAAGTAGCTTCTCCGTTGTCTTTGCTCATGCGGATACTGCTAGTATAACAGGTGGTTTTCTGAGTGGTTTTTTTCATCCTATAACAGGTCTGGATCATGTTGTTGCAATGGTTGCGGTAGGTTTATGGGGGGTATTTCTAGGTCGTCCTGCTATTTGGGTGTTACCGATCATTTTTCCCTTAGTGATGGCTTTTGGCGGCGCATTAGGTGTTGCAGGTGTCGATATTCCCTATATTGAAACAGGCATTGCTTTGTCGGGTGTCATTCTAGGGCTTGCGGTTGCCTTTGCTGTGCGTCCACCACTTTGGATAGCTGCTATCTTAGTGGGAGCTTTTGCTATTTTTCACGGTCATGCGCATGGGACGGAGTTACCAAGTGCTACTAATCCATTGATCTATAGTGTTGGTTTTGTGATTGGAACAGGTTTACTGCATTTAGCTGGGATCTTATTTGGTGAGTTAACACGCTGGTCATGGGGCAATAAGATAGTTAGGGCAGGCGGGGCAATCATTGCTTTAATTGGGTTTGCTTTTCTCTTTGGGGTGCTATAGATGAAAAAGGTGAATATTGAAGAAAAATTATCGCTATTTGATAGCTTTTGGGAGCCAAAAATAGTGGGTGAACTGAATAAGCAGACAGTGAAACTAGCTAAATTAAAGGGTGAGTTTGTATGGCATCAGCATGAAAATGAGGATGAGCTATTGATGGTGATCAAAGGTTGTTTAACGATCAAGCTGAGAGATAAAGATATCGAGTTAAAGGAAGGGGAGTTCTTTATTATTCCCCGAGGAGTAGAGCATTTGCCAGTGGCTAAAGAAGAGGTGCATGTGATGTTATTTGAGCCAAAGGAAACGCTTAACACAGGCGATGCAGAGTCTGAAAAAGTGCTTACTAATATTGAGGCAATCTAAGCATAGCATTGCTATAAGGAGCGTGTACGGAATAACGTCTCAATCTAACTTGTCTTTTTGTTCCAGATAGGCTGACCTCATTATGAACAAAAGGTATAAGAAAATTAGGAATAGAATTTGCACTAAAAAATGAGTTATTATTGAGGAGTAACGATATTTTTTAGATGAATGTCTCTCAGTAAGTCTTATAGAACGTTAAGGACTGAGGATTCAATAACACCCGAAATCTAACTTGCCTTTTACTCCAGCTTGAATGCTCCCAGATCGTTGCGTAGAATAACTATGCGCCTCCTGAGAGCATCCAATCTGGAGTAAAAATTTTGCGTTATAGCTTCGCATTTTATTAAATCCTCAGCCCTAACTCGCTTATTAACCTTTGGATCTTCTATGAATAAAAATAGGATAGTTCACAAGCTACTTCATTATATTGAGCAATTGGGATTGCTGATTATTTTATTAGCCACAATAGTTGCAGTTGGGCAGGAGGTGATGTTAATGGTTGATGAGATGAAAGTTGGTCTAAAAGATCTTCTTTTACTCTTCATCTATTTAGAAATTATCGCAATGATACAAATTTATTACGAACAGCATCGTCTACCCATTCGCTTTCCTATTTATATAGCGATTGTTGCACTAGCTCGATATATTATTTTGGACTCAAAATCACTAGAGCAGTGGCAACTATTAGAAATTGGGATAACGATTATGGTATTAACTATTGCTGTTCTTATTGTTCGCTACGGACACGTGACCTTGCCGTATGAGGAGAGCAATAAAAAAAATAGGGGCGATTAGTTTATAGTTGTTAATTTTGATATTTTTTTTGACGATTGTTTACCTTCATCATTTGCGCCATTTTCCATACTTTAAGCTGCCACCAATAATTTTATAACGCACAATGCGTGCGCCTTCCCATCCTGACTCTAGTAAACCAACTAAGGTTGCGACGCGTGCTTTATCTGAGCCTTGGAAGTAACCAATGACGGCTACTTTTTCCTTGCCTCCAAGTTGGTCTCCTTTTGTTTTTAATGCAACTTTAGTGATTTCTTTATGACCTTTTATCGCAGAGGTTAAGAAGATTTGATAGGCTTTGATCTCTTCTTTTCCTCTTACTTTTGTTGTTTTAACAGTATAATTAAACGTGTCACCATTATAAGAAATAGGTGCGTTTTGCAGTGTAAAATGATTACCTTGGATAATTTTATGTTGCTCTAGTCCTTCCATGATCTGCTGTTTGTTTTCCGTCCAATAATCATTGATATTATTTAATTCATCCAGTTCAGCTTCTTTTTTGATTCCCCATATGATTTTGTCTGAGACTAAGTCTTGTACATAAACACCGACGGAAAATAGTGCAGCAGCATCGGTTTCATCTCGTATAAGATAAGCAATTTTTTCACCATCAGCAGACCAACCGAGAAGATAAAACTCATCCTCCATAAGTAAGGTATTTTCTGCAAAAACTTTTCTAGTTTGGGCTTTTAAATTAATTCGACTAAGTTGTTGGGTTGGTTCTGACAAGTCTGGTTTTGTATCAATGACTCTTGTCGTAGTGATATTAATCTCTGACTGTTCATTGTTTTCTATCATTGTTTCTTCTGAAAATTGCCCGCTACCAATACTAGGTTGGTTTAAGTCTAGTTCAGAGCGAATAGTCTCAGGGTCTTTTTTTTCACAAGCAGATAAACTTATTAGTAGTAGTCCTGTTAAAAAGATACTGATAGTCGTTGATGGTACAAGATGGTTAGTTCTACTTCTCGACTTATTCACAAAGGATACTCCCTTTCTTAGTTGTTTGAATTTTCTGATAATATACAGACTTTATTATTTTTTAGGAAGTAGAGAAGCATTCAATTTGGTGCTTGCTTTTAATTGCTTAAAATATAAAACGGTATCTAATTTAAAAATAGCGTACAATATGCGCCCCTTCTTTACCTGTGTGCATCCAAATGTCTGAAGAAAAAAGCATCAGTTTTGCTGATCTCAAGCTTATTAAGCCTATCTTACAATCTGTAGAAGAATCAGGTTATGAAGTACCCTCGCCGATTCAGGCAGAAAGTATTCCCCCCTTACTTGAAGGGCGTGATTTATTGGGGCAGGCGCAAACAGGAACAGGTAAGACGGCAGCGTTTGCTTTGCCCTTACTCTCTAATCTAGATTTATCTAAAAGGCAACCGCAAGTTTTAGTGCTTGCACCCACACGAGAGTTAGCAATCCAAGTAGCTGAGGCTTGGCAGACTTATGCGCGTCATCTAAAAGGCTTTCATGTATTACCGATTTATGGTGGTCAGAATATTAGTATTCAATTACGCCAGCTACGCCGTGATGTGCATGTGGTGGTTGGTACGCCTGGTCGTGTTATGGATCATTTGCGCCGTGGTACGCTGAAATTGGGTGATCTTAAAACAGTGGTGTTAGATGAAGCAGATGAAATGTTACGCATGGGCTTTATCGATGATGTTGAAACTATCCTTAAAGAAACGCCTAGTGAGCGTCAAGTGGTATTATTTTCTGCTACCATGCCTGCGCCAATTAAACGTATTACCTCTCGTTATTTAAATAATCCTATTGAAATCAAAATTAAAAGCAAAACATCCACGGTTTCAACGATTAAGCAGTATTATTGGAAAGGGAAAACCTTCCTTAAGTTGGATGTTTTAACCCGTATTTTAGAGTCAGATGAGTTTGGCGCGGTGATTGTTTTTGTACGCACTAAATCAATGACCGTTGAATTAGCAGAAAAATTAGAAGCGCGTGGTTATGCGACAACTGCTTTAAATGGGGATATAAAGCAAGATTTACGTGAAAAGACCATTAATCGCCTAAGAAAGGGTACACTAGATATTATTGTTGCTACTGATGTGGTGGCTCGTGGATTAGATGTAAAACGTATCACTCACGTTATCAATTACGATATGCCACATGATACCGAATCTTATGTGCATCGTATTGGTCGTACAGGGCGCGCTGGACGAGAAGGAACTGCGATTTTATTTATTCCGCCACGTGGAGATCGTATGTTAAAGACGATTGAGCGTTCTACAGGGCAGAAAATAGAGCCATTAAAATTACCTTCGCCGAAAGATATTACCGATAATCGTATTGCCCGTTTTAAAGCGACTATTCTTGAGGCAGCTAATAATAATAAACTGGACTTTTTTGAAACACTAGTAACTGAGCTGGCTGAAGAAGGTGAGCTAAATCTAACCCAAATTGCAGCCGCATTAAGCTATCTAGCCCAGCGCGAACGTCCTCTAGTAGAAACAAAACAAGCCATTCCAGATTTTTCCTTTAGCCAAAGTGATAGCCGAGGGGATCGTAAAGGCAACGATAGAGGAGACAGAAGGCGCGACCGTGACAGTCGTAATAGAAATGATCGAAATGATCGAAATGAGCGTCAAAATCAAGATAGCCGTAAACGCAAACCAAGAAAAAAATCAGACAATAAAGATGATGTACCCATGACATTATATCGTCTAGAAGTGGGTAGTGAACATGGCGCACAGGCAAAACATATCGTAGGGGCACTGATTAACGAAGCAGGGTTAGAAAGTCAGTATATTCAAGATTTAAAAATTAACGACAACCACAGTACCGTTAGCTTGCCAGAAGGAATGCCTAAAGATATTTATAAACACTTGCATAAAACATGGGTTGCAGGTCAACAAATAAAATTACGCGATCTATCTAAGCGAGAAGACCGCGGTTCAAATAAAAGAAAGTCATGATCTTGTTGTATACCGTTCTTTCAACAATTTGAATGGCTTATTAAAGGCTATTTTACTCATAGCTTCTCCTTAGTGAGTCGAGCATAGGAGTGATCAACATTCATGATGGAGCCAATGTGAACTTTGCTTTGAATTAATTCAACTGCTTCTTTAATTTTTTGTGGGTTTTCCATGATGCCAGAAATGGAAACAATACCTAGTACAATGGCAATAGAAGCAACAGCAGCAAGGGTTGGGTTAGAAATAGCATTATTCATTTTTTCGAGAGTGCATTTGCTATTAGTAGTTGGAGTCATGACAAATTCCTCATTTATTTTTAACTGATTATTTTTATTTTCTGGCAGATAGATCTCATCGGCTAATCGAAAAATAAGCTTTGATCCCGCCATTTACAAGTATTTTATGCCAAGTGGTAAGGAATATGCATATTCCTAAGATCGAAGTTTTGTTAATTCACAAACTTATGCCATGTGTATTGTGGATCCTCCTCATCGGTAATTTTTGCCCAATAAAGATCACCAGAGTTTCTCCAAGGGTCAAGTAGGATACCTGTGTAAAAATTACCGCCTTTGGCAACAACAACCAGAGAATTGTGTTCATTTTTCAATCTGCGATTCGCAGTACCTCGAAGTAAATCGAATGTTTTTAGTTTTTTCTTTTTCATATGAGCTGTCATATCATCCGCCCACTGCCAACATAGTCCTCGGTCACGGTGTTTTGCATTGACTAAAACATTTTGTAATTGAGGGGGATAAACTAAATTATATTGATTGGCTAAAATCATTGGGTAAACAATTGCATCATAGGCAATATCATTTGCCTCTTTTTGACTAGTTTGAGGGCCTAAAGCCTTCAATGCTTTAGCCAGACCATTGATAGATCGCTTCTGTTTATTTGTTAAAATACGAGCAATAGGACGCTTGCCGTTTTCCATTTTGACATTATCATAGGTGACACTACAGCCACTCAGTAAGCTTATACTAAGAGTTAATGCGATCAAATAGCTTAAAGAGGTTGATTTATATCCTAGGGTACTGTTTAAAGGGTTTAACATTATTACTCTCTTGTATTTTCTGATTTATGGGTTGACGATAAGTTATCTCCGTCTATTGGATACGACAGTATAATAAAAATAGTTGTAATAATGGCATAGATTAGTTTTTTCATAGCCCTGTTCTCTCCCCTAATTGTCCCGTAGGTAATAGTTATTATTTTTATATTTCCTAGGAATAGCCTAAATGTAAGTGCAGGGAATTAATATAGTCTGTTTTTCAAGCAATTTCTATTAAAGGGCACTACCGTTTATCGAACAAAAAGATTATCAATCTTTGTTGTATTTAAGCTAAACTCTCCGCCCATGATAACTCTCTCAGAACTTTCCATGCGTCGCGGTGGACGTGAATTACTTTCCGATACTACGTTTAATATCCATCCTGGGCAAAAGGTTGGCATTACAGGGGCGAATGGCACAGGAAAATCGAGCCTATTTGCCTTGGTTCGTGGTCAATTGCATCAGGATTCAGGTGATTTTAGCCTGCCAGTTTCATGGGTAATTGCTCATGTAGCACAAGAAACGCCTGCTAGTGATCTTTCAGCACTGGAATATGCCTTACTTGGTGATACTGAATATATTGCACTACAGCAGGAGCTAGAAACAGCAGAGGGCGCACGTTTAGGTGAAATTCATGCGCATCTTGAAGTAATTGATGGTTATACCACCGAGAGCAGAGCCGCTACGTTATTGCATGGATTAGGGTTTCAGTCTGAGCAAATTAATAATACCGTTGGGAGTTTCTCAGGTGGTTGGCGCATGCGGTTAAATCTGGCGCAAGCTTTGATGTGTCGCTCTGATTTATTATTACTGGACGAACCAACAAACCATTTAGACTTAGATGCGGTTATCTGGTTGCAAGACTGGCTAATTCGTTATGCAGGAACACTCTTGTTAATTTCACATGACCGTGAGTTTCTGGATGCAGTAATTCGTCATGTAGGGAATATTGAGCATGGTAAACTAACGCTTTATACGGGTAATTACACTGCCTTTGAACATATTCGTGCCGAAAAACTAGCACAGCAACAAAGTGCCTATGAGCGTCAACAACGCGAGCGTGAGCATATGCAAAAATATGTGGATCGTTTCCGTGCTCAAGCAACCAAAGCAAAGCAGGCACAAAGTCGTCTAAAAGCATTGGAACGGATGGAGGAAATCGCGCCTGCACATATTCACTCACCGTTTCACTTTCGTTTTTTTGATCCTGTTAAATTACCTGATCGTTTGATTACTGTAGAAGAGGCATCGGTGGGTTATGGAGCAGAGAATATTATTGAACAGGTTGATTTTCAGTTAATTCCTGGCAAACGTATTGGTTTAATTGGCCCTAATGGCGCAGGTAAATCAACCTTTATTAAGTTTCTTGCAGGTGAGCTAGAAGCTAGTCAGGGGGGAATTGTGTTGGCGCAAGATTTTCATCTTGGCTACTTTGCTCAGCATCAGTTGGAGCAGTTGCATTTAGACCAAACACCCTTGGAGCATCTACGTGATCTTGATAAAACCACACGCGAACAAGAATTGCGCAACTACCTTGGTGGCTTTAATTTTAGGGGTGAACGTATTGATGAAGCAGTGGGGCCGTTCTCTGGTGGTGAAAAAGCCCGTTTAGTGTTGGCATTATTAATTTATCAACGCCCTAATGTGTTATTACTGGATGAGCCAACAAATCATCTAGATTTAGAGATGCGTCATGCACTAAGTATTGCCTTGCAAGACTTTCAAGGTGCAATGGTAATTGTGTCGCATGATCGTCACATGTTGAAAACGGTCACCGATGAATTACTGATTGTTGATGATAAAAAGGTCATTCCATTTTCTGGTGATCTGGATGATTATGCGCAATGGATTAAAGATAAAAACAAGTCGGCACTGCTAGATTCAGAACCTCTTGAAGTGGAAAATAAAGTTATTTCGCGTAAGGAGCAACGTAAGCGAGATGCTGATTTGCGTAAAAAATTACAACCGTTGAAGCGTGTTGTTGATAAATTAGAAAAACAATTAGATCAGCTACATTTAAAACAACAGCAACTTGAAAATAGTTTGGCCGACCCAAGCCTTTATCAGCAAGAAAATAAATATAAATTAAAACAAGCGTTAGCGAATAAAAGCAGTGTTGATAAATCGCTGGAAGAAATTGAAATGCAATGGATGGAAGCTAGTGAGGATTATGAGGATCGTTTAGGTTGCCTATGATAATGTGATTAATCGGTAATGTTGTACTAAGGACTGAGGATTCAATAACACCCAAACTCTAACTTGCCTTTTTGCCCCAGCTT
>JAGLDT010000064.1 GCA_023145485.1 Cocleimonas sp.
AAGAATAACTGCATAAAGTTATTCGACATGACTAGCATCAGCATTGAGAAGGTAAACAGTGAAATATAGCTAAAGAAACGCTGATAACTGTGATGACCTGCTTTACTGGTTTTAGGCCAGTTATGCTCATCATCTGTCATATAACCAATGGTGTAGATATGCACCATTAGGGAAACGAAAGTCACCACTACCATCATCATGGCCGTTATATTGTCGATCAAAAAGCCGACTTCAAACTTTATATTTCCAAACTCCATCCACGTATAAACAGAGCCATTATAAGTATTACCACCCAACGCAATATGCGTAAACACATACACAGAGAGTAAAAAAGCGATACCAACACCCGCAAGCGTTGCTGTGTGTGCGCCTTTACGACCGACTACACTTCCAAAGAAACCCGCAATGATTGATCCAATTAAGGCAGAAAGCGGAATGGCAAGATAAACTGATTCCATTGTCATTACCCCTTCATTTGATCAAGTTGTTGTACGTTGATAGTACGACGGTTTCTAAACACAACCACTAAGATCGCTAAACCAATCGCCGCTTCCGCTGCGGCAACGGTGAGAATAAAGAACACAAACACTTGTCCTGCCATATCGCCTAAATAATGCGAGAAAGCGACAAAGTTCATATTGACTGCCAATAGCATCAGCTCGATACACATCAGTAAAACAATCATGTTTTTACGATTAAGAAAAATGCCTGCGATACTGATTGCAAACAGCAAGCCCCCTAATATGAGAAAATGTGATAATGGAATCATTTTACAATTTCTCCTCTGATTTCATTTTAACGACACGTAAACGGTCGGTGCTTTTAGTACGAATTTGATCCGCTGGAATTTGACGTTTAGTGCCATCGTTTCGCTTGCGCATCGCCAATGAGATTGCGGCAACCATCGCCACTAATAAAATAACGGCGGCAAGTTCAAATGGATAAACATAGTCTGTGTAGAGTATTTCACCCAATGCCTTCGTATTGCTGAAATCCAGCGGGGCAGCTTTGGGAATCTCCATCACGAACACATCAGAGCTCAATACCATAATAATTTCTGCTGCAATCACAACAGCAATTAAAATACCAAAGGGTAAATAACGTATAAAGCCTTCGCGTAAGGGATCAATATTAATATCAAGCATCATAATAACGAATAGGAATAGCACCATCACAGCACCAACGTAGACCAATACCAGCACCACGCCCAAGAACTCAGCTTCTAATAAAATCCAGGTGGCAGCACTGGTAAAGAAAGCTAAGATTAAAAATAGTGCCGCATAAACGGGATTACGCATCGTCACCACGCCCACGGCGGAGAGAACGGAAACCGTTGCAAACACATAAAAGATGAATAGCTCAAATGTCATTTAATTCAAACCCTCTTGGGTAGGTTCTTGTGCAACTACAAAAGGTACTAATAAGTGCGACCTTTGTAGTTAAATGGTTTTCTAAATACGGGGTAAAAAACAGGGGTTAACGATAAGGTGCGTCGGCAGCCCTGCTTTTTGCAATTTCTGCTTCGTGTTTATCACCAAAGGCAAGTAACACTTCTTTCGTTCTAACGTGATCACCGCGCTCTTCAAAGTGATACTCAAAAACATGCGTTTCTACAATCGCATCAACAGGACACGCTTCTTCACAAAAACCGCAGTAAATACACTTGAACATATCAATATCATATTTAGTAGTACGGCGTGTGCCGTCTGCACGCTCTTCTGAATCAATCGTAATCGCTAAGGCTGGACAAGCGGCTTCACATAATTTACACGCAATGCAACGCTCTTCTCCATTCGGGTAACGACGCAATGCATGATGACCACGAAAACGGGGTGACATGGGTGTCTTCTGCTCAGGATACTGAATGGTAATCTTACGTTTAAAGAAATACTTACCTGTAATCGACAAACCTTGCAGCAACTCAAATAAAGTAAAGGTTTTTATAAAATGTTTAATCGAAGCAATCATTTATAGAATACCCTCTATTTGAAGACCTTTGTAAATACCGATGCCAAATATCCAGACTAAAGTAACAGGGATTAAAATTTTCCAACCTAAACGCATAATCTGATCGTAACGGTAGCGAGGGAAAGTAGCTCTAAACCATAAATACAAGACTAAAAAGAAGAAGGCTTTTAAGAATAACCAATGAATACCATCCCCTAAAATAGTGCCCAGCACTGGAATTGACAATAACCCTTCCATGCCACCAAAAGGGGATAACCAACCGCCAAGGAAGAGCAATACAGTTAAGATAGAAATCAGCAACATGCTGGCGTATTCTGCAAGGAAGAACAGTGCAAACGCCATCCCTGAATATTCAACATGGAAACCTGCAACAATCTCAGACTCACCTTCCGCTACATCAAACGGTGCACGGTTTGTTTCTGCCACACCTGAAATAAAGTAAACCACTAACAAACCAAATAAAGGCCACATAAACCAGTTTTGAATTCCGCCTGCCTGTGCATTCACAATCTCAGTCAGATTCAAACTGCCTGCGAGCATCAATACGCCTACTAATGCAAATCCCATTGCTATCTCATAAGCAACCACTTGAGCGCCAACTCGCATCGAGCTTAGAATGGCATATTTTGAATTCGATGCCCAACCCGCGAGAATAATACCGAACACATCTAAAGAGGTAATCGCCAGCACAAATAATAAACCCGCATTAATATCAGAAAGAACGCCGCCTTCCCAAAAAGGAATAACAGACCATACTGCCAATGCAGGGGCTAATGCCAACATCGGTGCAATAAAGAACACCGCTTTACTTGATTTTGTTGGAACGATGATCTCTTTGAACATCAATTTTAGGGTGTCAGCAATGGGTTGCAACCAACCTTTTGGTCCCACTCTGTTTGGCCCACAGCGAACCTGCATATAACCAATGATTTTACGCTCTGCAAAGGTTGTATACGCCACTGCTATAATGACAGGTAGTAAAATAGCAATGATCTTCAACAGGATCACAATAACAATCCGCAGAGCCTCCGGCACACTTTCCCAAATTGCGATTAAACTATCCAAAATAAATAACTCTCTGTAAATATTTCATAAATTATTGAGTGGCGTTTTTTGTAGCATTTACTTCTCTACGCACAATAAGCTAACCCAACCTACAATAAATACTGACTTTCTAAAGACTGGCTTTCTAGGCGCTGACCTCAACCATTCCAAACGATGCGCCTAAACGAGCGGATACTTCTGTTCCTTCGGGAATGAAAACACAGCCTTGTGGAATATTATTATCAATCACTAATTTAGTCTTAGCCGTTGCTTCGCCTTGAGTGATGGTAATACTAGCTGCATCTACTAACGCCAATACCTCGGCATCCACAGCGTTCAAAGCAATCGAGGCTTCATTCTCAACACTTTTGTGCAATGCAGTAGCTCTTCTAACTAAAGAATCTGTACAGTACATCGCAACTTCTGAAATACGTTGCAAGCCTGAATCCGTACTCTGCTTTTGATAAAGTGGCATTAGCTCTACTTCTTTATCTTTTGCATTATTGACATCATTTTGTAATTCATCACGCACTTCTTCAGATGAAACATAGTCAAAGCCTTCAACATCCAGCACATTGCCTAAAACACGTAATACTTTCCACGCAGGACGAGCATCACAGGGCAGTTGACTTGCACCAGTGAAACTTTGCCATCTGCCTTCTGCATTGACAAAAGTGCCTGATGTTTCAGCGATCGTTGAAATGGGCAGTAAAATATCAGCATAGGATTTTAACGACTCACTCGCATACGGTGTAATAGCGACCACACATTCTGCTTGATTCATAGCCGACATTGCTTGTTGCGGATTGGCACAATCAAACTCTGGCTCCACGTCGAGTAATACAAACATTTTCAAGTCTGCACTAAGCATTTCCGCACTGTTTTTGCCTTTTTTCTTAGCATCACTACCCGCTGATTGACGATGTGGCACTGCACCTGCTAACCATGC
>JAGLDT010000065.1 GCA_023145485.1 Cocleimonas sp.
AGCGAAGACTTTAAAGTCCACATTTTTCATTTGTTCGCTGACTTCTATCAGCTCAAGCGGATTACGCATATCAGGCTTGTCAGAGCCATAGCGGTGCATTGCATCCGCATATGTCATACGAGGGAATTCTGTGGGTAGATCAACATCGCTCACTTTTTTAAATAAATTGCGAACGAGATCCTCCATGGTATCCATAATGTCATCTGATTTAACAAATGACATTTCCATATCAATCTGGGTGAATTCAGGCTGACGGTCTGCGCGTAAGTCTTCATCACGAAAACAACGTGCAATTTGATAATAGCGATCCATACCACCCATCATCAGCATTTGTTTAAAGAGCTGAGGAGATTGTGGAAGTGCAAAAAAATCACCCGGATGTGTACGACTTGGTACAATATAATCACGCGCGCCTTCTGGTGTTGCTTTCGTTAGCATCGGTGTTTCTATATCAAGAAAATCATGCTCATCAAGGAAATTACGTATAACTGATGTCATTTTGGCGCGTGTCCGCATGCGTTGCTGCATCTCAGGGCGGCGCAAATCAACATAGCGAAATTTTAAACGTGTGTCTTCGTTAACATCATCAGTTAGTTGGAATGGTGGGGTGTCTGAGGCACTTAAAATTTCAAGGTCATCCGCAATCACTTCAATTTTACCGCTCTTCATTTTTTCATTGATCATGCCATCAGGGCGCGCATTGACACGTCCTTTTATTCGTAATATATGCTCATTACGAATAGATTCAGCAAGGCTGAACATCTCAGCATTATCAGGGTTGAAAACAACCTGTACAATGCCTTCGCTATCACGCAAATCAACAAAAATGACACCACCATGGTCGCGGCGACGGTTAACCCAACCACACAATGTAACTTCTTTTTCTAGTAAAGATTCGTCAACGAGTCCACAACGATGAGTACGCATAAAAACTACCTGTAAATTCTATTAGTAGGAAATTCAATCATAAATTTCCATCTATATTTTTAGATTATTAAAAAATTGCGAAATAGTAAGGCTTCACTGGTATATTCGCAAGTAGAGAGTGTCTGGAATAGTTGATGCATATGGTTTTGCACCATATATAGCCAGTATTTGATTATGATGGGTATTTAAAGATAGTTGGCTTTATTTTCCCTTGTAAAGAGAAGCCTTTGTCTTGCTGTGTTAAAAATGGTCGGGACGGCGAGGTTCGAACTCACGACCCCCACACCCCCAGTGTGGTGCGCTACCAGACTGCGCTACGCCCCGATTGGTGGCAGAGAATAGCGTATTCTGATTAGAATAGAAAGGTTATATCTGTATCCTTTTGAAATTAATTAAATATCATAATATTTATTCCTTTTATAATGATTATTTATCCTTTTATAAAAGATTGTCATGCACTTTGCCTGAAGTTAGGTAGGGTGTGTTGTATTACAGCGATTACAGTGTGGTTTCTATGAAAAAATTGCTTTTATTATTACTTGGTTTCTTTTTGTTTTTATTGCTTGGCTACTTTTGTATTCACAAGTTTGCAGCTCCAATGATTGAGGTTGACATACAAAATAAGGTTAAAAAGTCTTTATTGCGCAATGATTTACAATCGGTGCAAGCTAAGGTCGATGGAAGGGATATTACCTTGCAAGGACTCGTTAGTTCTGAGGTATTAAAAGCTAAAGCTGCCAGAGCCGCTGCTGTTGACGGATATCATTTGATCAATAACCAAATAGAAATAGCCCCAGAACAAATAGTGACAAAACCTGCAATTATTGAGCCTTATACACTATTAATAGAACTTAAAGATGATAAATCTATTGTCCTTAGTGGCAGTGTGCCTGACCTTGAAACTAAAACAAAATTACTTAGTCTAGCTAATGTTCGTTATGGAAAACAGCATGTTACTGATGATTTGTCGGTACGTGCGAAAGCACCTGAACATTGGAAAGAGACGGCGGTTGTGGCTTTGAATTCCTTTTCTCGCTTGAGAGAAGGTCAGGTGCGGTTGTCTAATCAAGAATTTTTTCTAACAGGAGTTGCTGATTCAGATGAGTCTCGTCAGCAAATAGGTGGCTATTTAGAGGGTAACCTGCCAGAAAATTATACTGGAAATTTGGATATTGTTATTGTTTCAAATGATGATCTTACGGGTGAGGATAGTGAGGCATCCCAAAATCAGCAGGCTAAAAACTGTCAAAAAGGATTTCAGAGTCTGTTATCAGAAAATAAAATTTTATTTAAAACAGGAGGTGCTTTAATTGCTAAAAACAGCACAAAGCTATTAGATCAACTCGTGTTAGTTGCAATGGGTTGTCCTGAAAAAGTGATTATCGTTGCGGGGTATACTGACTCCAAAGGCTCTAATGAAAATAATAAACAATTAAGTCAAAAGCGCGCGCAGGCTGTTGTCAACTATCTACAAGAAAAAGGTGTTGGTAAGAAAAACTTGAAAGCGATGGGGTATGGTGAAGAAAGCCCCGTTGCAACAAATCGTACCCCTAGAGGACGAGCGCTTAATCGTCGAATTGAATTTACTGTTGATGGAGTAAAATAATGATCTATCTTATGTGGCAACTATGGTTGTGTTTATTCGTTGCTCTTTTATCGGGCGCGCTGCTTGGCTGGTTATCTCGTGGTGGCTGTAAAAAGAAAGTTTCTGCTATTGATGATCATTGGTCACAACGTTTTGAATTAATTGAAGAAGAGCGAGATTTATTTGCAATCAAGGCACAGGATAGCGCTAGACTTACGAATGAGAATAACAGTTTATTAGGTCGTCTGAGTTCTATGGAAAGTGGAGCAAATTTGGCGAGTGATGTGCTGAATGAAAATAAGTCAAGACTGGATAAAGCAGATCTAAAGTTATCTAAAATGACGTTATTATTAGAACAACGTGATTCTGATCTTATTGTATTACAAGACCTTTTGAGTGATGCAAATCATATAGATGAAAAAACTGAGAGAAAGAGCTTAGTGGGTGACTTCAATAATGCAGATGAGGGGCTAAGAATTGAGCTAAAAAGTAAGAATGAAGAGCTAGAAGGACTAACTAACGATTATCAAGAAGCAAAAGAGAGTACAGGTACTATGCGCGCTCAACTTGAAGACTATGAAAAAGTTAATCGTGAACTGTTAGAGAAAGAAGGTGAGATAGAACAAGCTTTATCTGTTGCTAAAAAACTCAATATTGCTAATAAAGAGAAAAATGCTGAAACACAGTCTCAACTAGAGATTACAGATCAAAAAAATCATGAATTAAGTAAGGATTTGGATAGGTTGTCTGAAAAACTAGCAATAGCAGATGAAAAATCAGCAGATGATGTGCAGAGAATTGAGAAAATTACAGATTTATATGATCAAAATATTGAAAATTCTCGAACATTTAAGTCACAAATCATGCAGTCAGGTAATGATTTACGTACAGACCTTAAGAATCAAAAAGAGTTGTGTGAAAGTTTAGAGCAAGAGATTCAATCTGTAAAAGAAGAAGCAAAAGTAAATGCAGATAAGGTTATTTCTGTGCAAGACCTTTTGAAAGTTAAAGAAAAAAAGAATGATGAGATTGTTGCAGTAGAGCAGCAATTACAGATGGATTTATCTACTGCGGAAAGTCTTAGTGCAAAGAATGAAGAAAAGATAGCAGAATACCAGAAAGAAAAAGAGCGATTAGCTGATAAGTTGCATGTTAGTAAAGAGAAGGAATTAGTAAGTGAGAATGAGTTAAAAGTAATGCAAGGTTTACTTGTAGCACATGAGAAGGGTAGTCAAGATTTATTAGACAAAGAAAGCAAGTTAGAAGAAGAGCTTGTTGCGTTGAAAGCGAAGGAGATCGAAAATAAGGATATTCTTTCAAAATTCGAATCTGAGTTGAAAAAATTAAATAATGAGTTAAATTTCAACAAAGAAAAAATCCTAATAGATGCAGGTGAGCAAAAAATAATGCAGGGTTTACTTGCTGCACATGAAAAAGGCAATCAAGAGTCACAGAGTAAAGAAAGCCAGCTAGAAGAAGAGTTGTCTGTATTGAAAACGAGGGAAATTAAGAGTAAGGACGTTATTTCTAGATTCGAATCTAAGCTAGAAAAACTAAATAAGGCATTAAATA
>JAGLDT010000066.1 GCA_023145485.1 Cocleimonas sp.
GATGTTCCAAGTAATTAAGTTACTCCCATTGTGTAGGTTTTTTTTTCTTGAGTTATTCCAAGAGGCGCATAGTCATTCTACAAAATGATTGAGATGGATCAAGCAGGAATAAAAAGACAAGTAAGATGGGTAACTTAATTGCTTGGAGATTCCTTAGTTGCACCCTCGCTGCAAATCTTTATACTGGTGAAACTTTCTCTTCCCCATTACGCCAGCAAAACCAATGAAACTTTCTCTACAAGAATTCCAAGATTTATCGCATAAATCCATTACTCTACTCGGCATGTCAGGTGTCGGAAAAACGTATCTCTCTAATATTTTACGTACCAGTAAATGGTTTCATTACTCAGGTGATTACCGTATTGGCACACGTTATTTGAATGAACCTATTTTAGATAATATTACTCAGCAAGCAATGCAAGTTCCTTTTCTTAAAGACTTGCTACGTTCTGATTCTATTTATATTCGCAATAATATAACGGTTGACCATCTGAAACCTATTTCAAGCTTTGTCGGAAAATTAGGAAATCCTGAACTAGGGGGAATGTCGCTCAAAGAGTTTAAACGTCGCCAACGGTTGCATTATGAAGCAGAAGTTGCAGCCATGAAGGACGTGCCGAGCTTTATTCAAAAAGCACATGATGTTTATGATTATACAAAGTTTATCAATGATGCTGGTGGCAGTGTGTGTGAACTGGATAATCCCGAGGTATTAAAGATACTAAAAGAACACACTATTATTATTTATATTAAAACCAATAAATCTGATGAAAAAATGCTGATAGAGCGGGCAAAAAAATCACCAAAACCGCTGTACTATCGTGAAGAATTTCTTGACCAACAACTTGAAATTTATATGAGAGAACGGGATATTCCTTATGTCACGATGATTGATCCTGATGATTTTGTACTCTGGATATTTCCGCAATTATTTTACTCACGCATCCCACGCTATGAAGCGATTGCAGATCAATATGGCTATAGCATTAAAACTGAGGATCTATATCAAGTAAAAACAGAAGCTGATTTTATGAGTCTAGTTGAAAAAGTAATTGAAGCAGATAGTTTTTCTAACTAAATAATAGACAAAGGCATCCACCATAATTCCATTTTTTTATCGTAGTATTTGACGTTAAAGAATTTCTCTCATACTATCCTTCCTCCCCGATGCGCCGATTTGATACAGATTGCGGGCGCTTTATAAATACCGCTAAAGAGGTGATAAAAATACTTAAAGCCTGCTTTAGTCATACACTAATAGTGGGCTTTTTTATGCCCGCGAGGAAGCAACCATGCCATTAGTCGCACATAATAAACTCCCCACTTTTGAACGTTTAAAAGATGAGGGGCAAACGATCATCCTACCAGGCTATGCAAAAAAACAAGATATTCGTGAACTGCATATTGGTTTATTGAATATGATGCCTGATGCAGCGCTAGCGATCACTGAGCGTCAATTTTTACGCTTAATAGGAGAAGGTAATGCCATTATCCAGTTTCATGTGCATCTTTTTACCTTACCCATTTTACCACGTAGTGAAAAAGCAGCGCAGCATATAGAGACTTATTACGAGACTTTTGAAGAAATCAAACAAGGGGGGCTGGATGCATTAATTATAACGGGTGCAAATGTAGGTCAGTCTAATCTTACTGATGAAGACTTTTGGCATCCACTTAAAGAGGTGATTGATTGGGCTACAGAGAAGGTTCCCTCAACACTTTGTTCCTGTCTAGCAAGCCATGCGGTGTTAGAGTCACATCATCAACAAAAACGTCGTCCATTGGGGTATAAGCGATGGGGGGTTTATACTCACCATGTAACACAACAGCATCCGCTGGTTAATGGTATTAATAGTCAGTTTAAAGTCCCTCATTCACGTTTTAATCAAATTGATAAAGCACAATTTGAACGGGCCAATTTATCGATTTTAGTGGAGTCTGAAATTGCAGGGGTTCACTTAGCGGTGAGTGAAGATGGTATTCGTACTGTCTATTTTCAGGGACATCCTGAATACGATGCCATTAGTTTAATTAAGGAGTATAAACGTGAAGTATTACGTTTTATTGCGGGGGATTTAACCCAATATCCACCCTTTCCTGATCATTATTTTGATTGTTATACGCAAGCATTTTTTAATGAATACCAAGACAAGGTGAATATGGCGCTTGCTAATGACTTAGTAGTCCCTGAATTCCCAGAAAAATTAATAGTAAAACGACTGCATAATACTTGGCATGACACAGCGGCGGCTATTGTATCAAATTGGATGGGACTTATTTTCAAAATAACCCATCATGATCGAAAACAAGTACTAATGGATGATTTAGATCCTAATGATCCGCTCAAGTTAAGATCAAGATGAGTGGTAATTAATCATCTATTAGCTGAACTCCCTTTATTTCAATCAGATAAAAATATCACTTTATCGTGCTGTTACTCTATTTTTAAGCAATATTAATACAAGCTGAATACTTCAATAATGGAGTAGCAGCATGAATAATAAAACTAAGCTAATTTTTATCTTCTCAGTTCTCTTATCTTTATCTAGTTTAGTGCAGGCTAATACTGATTTATGGCAAGAGATACAGGCCAAAGAACGCAGTAATAATACATCAGCCCCCTTTAGTAATAGTCGTATTTTTATTCTTGATGAGGATAAAATGCAACAGTTATTGCACCCCTTATCACAACAAACTAAAACGGCTCGCAAAGGGAGTAAGTCAAACACGATTGCGCTACCATTGCCTAATGGAAAAACTGTTTTTGTAACCCCTATTGCATCAGAAGTATTACCTCCACAACTAGCTGTAAAATATCCACAAATAAAAACCTATAAATTGATTGCTAATAATAATGAAATTATTAACGGTCGGTTAGATTTCACCCCTTCTGGCTTCCATGCAATGCTACAAACAAAGGATGGTGAGATTATTTATATCGACCCTGTACCAATCGATTCAACCTCACAAGCTAACCCTCGCCATTATTATTCTTACCAACAAAAAGATCAGCATCCAACCACTCCCCATCAGTGTGATCTAAATGATACGTTTGAGCAGTCATCACTCCTAGAGATTGAACCCAATATCTCTCAGTACAGTAATAAATCATCAAACACTAAAAACTTACATCATTACCGTATTGCTATTGCGACAACAGGTGAATATACGCAATTACAAGGTGGTTCAGTAGCATCAACATTAGGCGCTATTGCAACGACTATTAATCGTATTAATCAAATATATGAGCGAGATTTAGGTATCCATCTCACTCTTGTTAATCATAATGATCGAATTATTTATCGCGATGCTGATAGTGATCCGTATAGCAATGGTGAATCACATTTATTGATTCTTGAAAATCAGCAGACACTTGATAATATGATTGGAACGTCTAATTACGATATAGGACATGTTTTTGGTACATCAAGTGGTGGATTGGCGATTATTGATGGTCTCTGTTCAAATAATTCTAAGGCTAAAGGTACATCAGGGATCAGTAATCCCAATAGTGAGAATTTTTATATTGATTTTGTTGCTCATGAAATCGGACACCAATTGGGTGCAACGCATACATTTAATGGTAAGTCAGGGTTGTGTGCAGGGGATACTCGCACAGCACGAACAGCATTTGAGCCTGGCAGTGGCTCCACCATTATGGCCTATACGGGAATCTGTGGTAACGATAATCTACAATCACAAGCAGACGCGATGTTTCATATTGGCAGTATTGAACAAATTAAAAAAAATCTAGACACTAGTTGTGGCACTCATACTAGCAATTCCAATCAAGCTCCTCTTGTCAATGCAGGCAAAGATTACACTATTCCCGCGGGAACACCTTTTATATTACAAGGCGCTGCTAGTGACCCTGAAAATGATACATTAAGCTACTCATGGCAACAGGTAGATACAGGCAATACCTCATCGGTCAACCATGATCTAAGCAACAATGCCCTATTTAGAGCTTATTTGCCCAATAGCTCTCCCTCACGAACCTTCCCGCTACTAAGTGATATTCTTAGCCATCAAAGATCAAAAGGTGAAACACTACCCAATACACAACGTGCATTGACGTTTAAACTCACCGCTCAGGATGGCAATAAAAATACCAACAGTGATCAAGTAACCTTACAGATTCAACACACTGGCAGTCGTTTTTCACTTGATTTACCCTACTCACATTACACCATCGGGGAAAATACGGATATTACTTGGAATGTAGCCAAAACAAATCAATCACCCATTAACTGCTCTGATATTGATATCTACCTTTCCACTAATAGTGGCAAAACATTCAATACCTTACTAGCAAACAACCGTATTAATAATGGAAAAGCATCGGTTTATATTCCCAATGACATCACCCCAAACAATAATGGACGTTTTAAAATAATTTGTAGTAATAATATATTCTTTGCTATTTCCTATCATGACTTCACACTTGGCTATGATGCATCTGACCATCAATCATCCCCTGTCTCTGAACCAAACTCAATCATCAATGCCAATCCTCAAACAGAAGCAGAAAGTATATCAACTCCAATTAGCTATCAAAAAAAGGAAGCGGGAATGTTCAATCCTTTTATTTTATTCATTATTATGCTACTTATCCGCATTCTTCATTTCCCTGTTTGCACTTTATTTTCAAAGAAAAGTCTTCATTTAATTAAGTCAGCAATTCCCGCTGACCTGTAACTGCTTGATTTTAAAGCTCTTATTTTCCTGATCACTGTGCAACAACATATTGATAAATAAGTAATTATTAGAAGGACTGTAAGCAACTAAAAAATATTACTTATAAAACAATAACTTACAGCACAGTTGAT
>JAGLDT010000067.1 GCA_023145485.1 Cocleimonas sp.
GAGCGTTGATCGCAATTCAGTCTAGGTACCGCAATTGTCTGAAATAACTGATATCCCAAAACTGGTCCTGGGATCACATGTCCAATGGTTATATTATATATGTGCGTCCACTACTTATGTTAATGTTGGAAGAGTTTCAGTTTTAACTGAAATGGAACGGTTGCATTGTATTATTCCTTTGTCTGGAAAACCATATTTTGGTCAGGGTGAAAGTCAGGGAATTTTATGCTTAAAATCCTGAATGAACCCTGTTTTGAGTAAGGTCCGATTAACCCTTTGGGGAACGTGAATAACGGTGTTGGTCCCCCATCCCTTCGTTACGTTGCATGCACAATCTCCAGATTTCCCCAGTAAGGTATAAATACAGTTTCAGGGTGATGGTGACACAAAACAAGACCTGTTTTGTTTTGTTTTTCAGAGCTACATTAGAAGTTGTTTGTTATTCACAGTCCATCATGTCCCTTGTTTATATTCCTGTGCTGATGTTCATATTCATGTGCTGAAGTTCATGTTCATGTTCCTGTGCTGAAGTTCATGTTCCTGTGCTGAAGTTTCTGTTCCTGTTCTGAAGTTCCTGTTCCTGTGCTGAAGTTCACATTCCTGTGTTGAAGTACATGGTTCCTGTGCTGAAGTTCATGTTCATATCCCTGTGCTGAAGTTCATATTCCTGTGCTGAAGTTCATGTTTCTGTGCTGAAGTTCATGTTCATATCCCTGTGCTGAAGTTCATATTCCTGTGCTGAAGTTCATGTTTCTGTGCTGAAGTCCATGTTCATATCCCTGTGCTGAAGTTCATATTCCTGTTCTGAAGTTCATGTTCCTGTGCTGAACCTGTGCTGAAGTTCATGTTCATATCCCTGTGCTGAAGTTCATATTCCTATACCGAAGTTCATATTCCTGTGCTGAAGTTCATCTCTGAGCGATGTGAGCAAGGCAGTTGTTGCTTGACCCAAACAAAGGGGTGGGGGCTGTTGCAATGTACCGATGCCAGGATTTCTGCCAGTGCTGTGTGTGCCTTGGCAGCTATAGAACAGGTGCCTGAATGGTGGGGGCTACTGGTGTACAATCAATACACCTTTAATTGCTGCAGCTACACACGCTGACGCTGATGCCTCTGTACTGTACCGAGGTATGTCGGCAAGAATTGCCCGAGGTGTGTCAACATGAACAAAACTGTCTGAGGTATGTCGACAAAAACTGTCTGAGGTATGTTGACATGGACGTCAGGTATGTCGACAAAAACAGGAACTGAGGTATTGTTGATGAAAACTGTCGGGTATGTCGACAAAAACTGAGGTATGTTGACAAAAACTGAGGTATGTTGACAAAAACTGAGGTATGTTGGCAAAAACTGTCCGAAGTATGTCTCCTTGATAGGCCACTGCTCTGTCTGAAGGACTCCCTGCTAGGCCCTGCTCTGTCTGACGGACTCCCTGATAGGCCCTGCTCTG
>JAGLDT010000068.1 GCA_023145485.1 Cocleimonas sp.
TATTGAAGAACAAGGTTAACCGTGGCAATTCATCCCCTCAACTAAAGACAGAGGGGTTTTCTTGCCACCATTTTTATAAATTAAAGCACAAAGGTGCTGGTTTAGGTCTAGCCATTAGTCAACGCTTATTAGCACTGCATCACATCCCGCTTGACGTCAGCAGTGAAGTGGGTAAAGGCACACGCTTTAGTTTTTGTTTACAGAAAGTTTAACTTTATGTGATTCTTTCTTTACTTTTGCGCGGTATCTTATCTCTCACAGTAAATCAAACGAGAAAAAACATTCAAACAACAATATAGCCATATTGAACGATAAATATAGCGATTTATTACAGAGCCGTGCAATGATAATAAATTATTATTCACATGATAGAGAATTGAAATGCTAATCAAAAAAAAGAAAGATTTACCCGATAATCAAGTGACTGATTATTCTATTTACCAAAGTCGCCGCCATTTCATGAAAACAATGGCAGGTTTAGGCTTAATGGCGACGGCGGGAGGCATTATTCAACCCAGTTTTGCTAATACATCAAGGCAATTTTCTACTAATGAGAAACTAACCTCTTTCGATGATATTAGTAGTTATTGTAATTATTATGAATTTGGCACAGGAAAGTCTGATCCAAAGAAAAATGCACACAGTTTAGTCACCTCACCATGGTCAGTTGTTGTTGAGGGCGAATGTCAAAAACCAGGGAAATATAATTTAGAGGATTTACTAAAGCCTGTGTCAATTGAGGAGCGCAACTATCGTTTTCGTTGCGTTGAAGGCTGGTCAATGGTCATTCCTTGGATGGGGTTTCCCTTAGCAGAATTAATTAAGCGCATGAAGCCAACCTCAAAAGCAAAGTATGTCTATTTTGAAACCTTATTAGATCCTCAGCATATGCCAGGGCAAAAAACAAAGGTATTGGATTGGCCCTATACTGAAGGTTTGCGTATGGATGAAGCAATGAATCCACTGACATTAATGGCAACAGGTCTTTATGGAAAAGACCTGTTGAATCAAAATGGTGCACCTTTGCGTTTAGTCGTACCATGGAAATACGGTTTTAAAAGTATAAAAAGTATCGCTAAAATACGCTTTATGGAGCATCAGCCTGTTAATTCATGGCAAAAAGCCAATATGACAGAGTACGGGTTTTACTCCAATGTGAATCCTCAAGTGAATCATCCTCGCTGGAGCCAACGCAAAGAACGCCGTATTGGTGAATTTCGTAAACGTAAAACATTAATGTTTAATGGTTACTCTGAGCAAGTCGCATCCCTTTATAAAGGGATGGATTTAAAGAAAAATTTCTAAAACTTAAGCGGGCAAGGTGAATAACTTAATTACTTGAACGTTCCTACTTCCCTCAGAAAGCAACTGGATAAATAACAATGAAAATACCAGAAAAAATATTCACACGAATTTTTAAACCGCTTATTTTTATTCTCCTGTTACTCCCTGCTCTCTCTCTAGGATGGGAATTTTGGCAAGATAACTTGGGTGCAAATCCTTTAGAAGCAATTATACGAAATTTGGGCGATTGGGCTTTACGCATTTTATTATTCACCTTAGCCCTTTCCCCTCTGCGACGCTTAATAGGCTGGGGACAAATACTACGATTACGTCGTATGGTAGGGTTATTTGCCTATTTTTATACGATCTTGCACCTACTCGGCTATGTATGGCTGGATCAGTTTTTTGATTGGACTGATATTGGTTACGACATTCTTGAGCGTCCTTTCATCACTATCGGCATGATTTCTGTGTTATTACTCACACCATTAGCCATTACCTCAACAAAAGGCATGATTCGACGCATGGGTAAACATTGGAAACGTCTACATCAACTAATCTACTTGATTGGTATTCTGACCATCATTCACTTCTTTTGGATGGTGAAATTAGATGTGTCAGAACCCACTCTTTATGCCGTTATTTTAGCCATTTTGCTGGGAGAAAGAATCGTCAATCACTTCCTAACGTATCATCGGAAGTCGCTATAAATTTTTATATCTTTTTAAAAATCAACTCAAGCCATCAAGCTTTCCTTTCTGTGGATTGAAACGATACAGCACAGCGATATTACCAATTCGCTGAACGAGTATGGCATTATGAGTTGTTACTATTTGCTCAATGAGTTCATCACGGGCATCTCGATCTCCTAAACCTACCTTAATTTTAATCAATTGATGGTATTTAATTGCATTTGCAACCTCATTATCAATGCTTTCCTTCATGCCGTGTTGACCAATCATGACTACAGGCTTGAGTGAATGCGCCATTCCCTTGAGTTGCTTCTTTTGTGTATTTGATAAATTATTCATAAGCGGGATTATAGCCTTTCATGGAAATTATAGAAGAGCCTATAAAAAAGAAAATAAAAAGAAGGGAAATCGTATTGTTAAAGGCTATGATTCACTACTTCCTATGTTCCCCTCGGCTCGATGCAGAAACTCCCCCCTCAATGATGAGCTGAATTAACCTAAAGTAGTTTAAACTCTATGAAATATTTATTTTTTATATTATTGGCACTTTTAACCGCCTGCGAGCCAAGAGAACGAGACACTAAAAATCTACCATGGAAAGTATCCATAACAGAGTCGGGTGCAACCAACGTTTTTGATATTGCCGTCGGTGAGGTGACATTAAAGGAATTAAGTATCCGATTAAAAAAAATAGCTGATACTGCGCTGTTTCAGACCCCCAAAGGCAGTCTAAGCATTGAGTCTTATTTTGGAAAAACGACCATTGGTTTATTGGAAGGACGTATTATTGCTGATTTAGATGCGAATGATGAATTTCTTAAAGCAGAACTTAATCATGCCAAAGACCGAGACTCAACACCGAATAACAACTGGAAATATCAACTAAGTACTGAAGGTGCTAGAGAAATAGTTAGTATGAGAATTTGGCGACTGGTGTATATACCGATTGCTGAATATGAAGAAAAGCAAATCAAATTTTTTGGTAAGCCAAAAGAAATTATTAACGTCACTAAAACAGCCCAATATCGCCTCTTTCCCGATAAAGGCATTGCCCTATTATGGGATACCGATGGAGGGGAAATCTTCTATTATGTTGCCCCGAAGGACTTTCCCCAATTAAAAGCTAGTTTACCCATGGAAATTGTACGCCCTAAAGAAGATTAGGAGCCTGAGCTTAAAATGCTCTCTTGATCTTAATAACATCACTAAGCCCTTTTAAGCCATAAATAATGTCATGCAAGCGATTGCTATCCTTAACTTGTAGCAGAAAGTACATTTCTTTGACTTGGCCATCACCTGAAATGGATAAATCTTCAATATTGACTTTCATTTTATTAAGCAGGTTGGTGATGTTGAATAACACGCCGTAATGGTTGTTAACGAAAACTTTTATTGGCGCAAGAAAAGACTCATTAGTATTTTCCCTCCATGCAAGACTAAAGGTGTTTTCACTTGAGATGAGTAGCCTAGGACAACCGACTCGATGGACTGCTAAACCAATTTCAGGATCTAACATAGCCAGTAGCGTATCACCAGGAATAGGATGACAACAATGCTGTAAGTTTACGGCTAAACCTTCCGTACTTTTGATAATCAAAGCCTTGTTATTAGGATGAGTGGCAATAAGATCACCGTGCTGATTAAGCAAACGACGACTGACTAATTTAGAGCATTGATTTCCTTTCGCAATTTCATAGAATAAATGAGTTTTATTCTTAAGCGATAAAGTACAGAGTATTTTTTTCCACTGCATTGTGGGAATATCATTTAGGTCGCTTTGTAATGTCTTAAGCGCAACTTGTAATAATCGTCGCCCCATCGCTTGAAAATCTTCAGCTTTGGTGCTTTTAATCCAATAACGAATCGCAGAACGTGCTTTTCCTGTTACGACAAACTTAAGCCAAGCAGGTTGTGGTGTAGCCGTTTTATCCGTAATAATTTTAACAGTTGCTCCATTATACAACTTTAAATTTAATGGCACTCGCCGATCATTAACATAGGCTCCAAGACAGTGATGCCCAATTTTTGAATGAATAGCATAAGCAAAATCAACAGGTGTGGCTCCATTGGGTAATATTTTAGTATCACCTTTAGGCGTGGAGATATAAATCTCATTGAGGAATAAGTCCGCTTTCATATCCTCTAAAAACTCAGCATCTGTGCTATGTGTTTTTTGAATATCCTCCACCTGCATTAACCAACGATCCAAATGTTTATGCAACTCTTGAACTTGATCTTCCATTTCTGGGAAACGCCAGTGAGAAGTGATGCCATATTGAGCCAAATAGTGCATTTGACGACTTTGAATCAGGACACGTACTAACTGATGACGAGGTGTTGTTACGCTTGTTTCTATTGCTTGAAAACCGTAAATCTTAGGTGTGGCAATAAAATCTTTAAAGGTACCGATTTTAGGATGATAGAGACCATGAATAACGCCTAGCGCCTGATAACAGTTCATTTTATCATTCACTAAAATACGAATTTGTAGCGGCTCATTGTATTGATTTATATATTTTTTGCCTTTTCTTGACTTAATCCGCAGATAAAGTCGATAGAGGTTTTTTTTCCATACAGGCAATTCAGCATCAATGCCTTTATCAGCCAAGGTTTCAATAATTTCATGGCGAATTTTAATATGAGCATCACCCTGCCTTTCATTATAAACCTGCATCATTTTTTGCAAGGTTTTAAAACGCCAAGGGTGTAAATGTTCAAAAGCGGTCATTTGCAAATCAGTCCGCATGGCATTCATTCCCATACGGCGAGCTAATGGAACATGAATATTTAATGTTTCCAAAGAAATACGGCGCTGTTTGAGACGAGGCATAGAGCCTAATGTATTGATATTGTGCTGACGGTCTGCTAATTTAATTAACACAACTCGAAAGTCGTGCGTCATCGCCACCATCATTTTATGAAAACTGGCCGCCGAAGCACTTTCTCTATCGGTAAACTCACCGCTTGCTAGCTTGGTAACACCATCAACTAGATCCGCTGTTTTTTGCCCAAACCGCTGGGTGATTTCTAGTTTAGTATGCTCAGTATCTTCGATAACATCATGCAATAAAGCAGCGCAAATCGTATCGGCATCCATATGCATATCCGCAAGAAGATAAGCAACCGTTAGTGGGTGAAAAATATAGGCTTCACCTGATTTTCGCGTTACACCGTTATGCGCCTCTGCGGCAAATAAAAACGCATCATAAATACGACATGTCTCTTGGCGTGATAAATACTGTTCAATAACCTCACATAAATGAGAAATTTTTAAGGTCTTACCAATTAACTTGCTAACTTCAACTAGACTAGCTGTATTGCAAAAATAAGGAATATAAAGCTCTTTCATAATGATATTTTAGCCAAATCGTATCTCTACTGGTTTAGCCTCAACATGTTCTGAAACCGTTTCATTGATAGCATCAGCTTCTCGTTGTGCAGCAACGGATTCAGGTGTGATATTCTTAGCTAATTCACGCAGTGCAATCACCGTTGGCTTATCCCCATCTTCATCGACTAAAGGTTGCGCCCCTCTTTCAATAGCTCGCGCACGCTTAGACGCTTTCAAAACTAAATTATAATTTGTGTCTATATGCTTAAGACAATCTTCGACTGTTACTCTGGCCATTTTTTCACCATTTATTTAAATTATTAATTTTTAAGCAGAAATTTGAAAAAACTTCTCTTAGTATTACGATAAAATCTCATTATCATCCGAAGAATTATAATCTTATCTACAGAAAAGCGACAACTTTATCTGATTTTATTAAAATAATAGATTATATTAATAGCAAGATTGTTAGTTTTTATTCAGAATAACGCAGAGATTACCAAATAATACCTAAACGTGAGAAGAGATGAATTTTTCACTTTTTTGTAAATAAAGGTTAGTTTGATGAGCCTTATAAGTCAAACCTGACTTATAATTTAGCGTACTAAAAATGATAGAAATTAATAATTTGAGAGGAAAAAATGAGGCGATATAGTGGCGAGGATGGCTTCTTTCATGGAAAAGAAGAAGCAACGGGCATTTTATTGGTTAATTTAGGTACACCTGCAGCCGCAACAACATCAGCAGTGAGGCGTTACCTGAGGCAGTTTTTATCAGACCCGCGCGTGGTTGAAATTCCACGTTTGATTTGGCTACCTATTTTATATGCTTTTGTGTTACCACGTCGCCCTGCTGAGAGTGCGAAGTTGTATGAGTCGGTATGGACAAAAGAAGGCTCGCCATTACTTCTCTTTAGTAAGAAGCAACAACAAGCAATTCAACAAGAAATGCAATCTCGCTTTGGCGGCAAAATTATTGTTGAGTTGGGTATGCGCTATGGAGAGCCAAGTATAGAATCCGCGTTGGATAGTTTAAAAAAACAAGGGGTAAGGCGCTTATTAGTGTTACCACTTTACCCCCAATATTCTGCGACAACCACGGCAACTAGTTATGATGAGGTCAACCGTGTATTGAGTCGGTGGCGGTGGCTTCCTGAGATGCGTTTTGTAGGACAATATCATGACCATCCTTCTTATATAGAAGCACTAGCACGAAGTGTTACGACGCATTGGGAAAAAAATTTACGAGGGCAACTACTATTAATGTCATTTCATGGTTTACCAAAAAGAAATCTTGATTTGGGAGACCCTTATTATTGTCATTGTCAAAAAACTGCACGCTTATTAGCAAAAAAACTAGGATTAAAAAAAGACCAGTACCTTGTTAGTTTCCAATCACGTTTTGGCAAAGCAGAATGGATAAAACCCTATACCGATAAAACACTAAAAGAATTACCCGCAAAAGGGATTAAAAAAATTGATGTTATCTGTCCAGGCTTTCCCGCTGATTGTTTGGAAACACTAGAAGAAATGAAAATACAAAATGGAGAGATATTTTTACAAGCAGGTGGTGAAACGTATCGTTATATAGCCGCACTAAATCATCATCCTGATCACATTCATGCACTCAGTGATATTATTCAAAAACACTCTCAAGGTTGGGCTGAAACCTCAAATAATTGGTATCAACCCGCTATTAATAAGAGTAACAAAGCAACACAACAACGGGCAAAAGAGAAAGGGGCAGACTTATGAAACAACACGGGCTTAATATAGTAAATAAAACTCAAAAAACACCACGAAAAGTTGGTTTAATTTTGATTGGGGATGAGCTACTCAATGCTTCACGTGAAGATAAACATATGCAAGCAGTGATTGACATGTTGAAAAAACGTGGCATGAAATTGAGTTGGATGCATTTGATCGGAGATGATGAAGATGAGTTAGTCTCCCTGTTTAGCAAAACGATGGCTAGTAATGATCTTGTCTTTAGCTGCGGGGGGATTGGCGCAACACCTGATGATTTAACCAGAGAATGTGCTGCTGCGGCGAGTAGACAGGCCTTAGTGCGCCACCCAGAGGCACAAGCACTAATTGAAGGTATTTATGGTAAAGAAGCCTATCCTGATCGTATCTTAATGGGGGATTTCCCTGAAAAAGCAAAAATCATCCCAAATCCTGTCAATAAAGTGCCTGGTTTTAGTGTTGATCATCACCATTTTGTCCCTGGCTTTCCTAGTATGGCAAAACCCATGATTCAATGGGTGCTTGATACTAAGTACCCTCATTTATTTAGTGACAGTCCTGACATAGAGGTTCGTTGGGATTTACATAAAATAGGGGAAACGGAGTTGATGCCAACCATGACCCAACTATTGGATTGTTTTCCTGGTGTTGGGTTATCCAGCCTACCTAGTAACGCAAACCACAATTGGTTAATAGACTTTGGCTTAAAAGGACAGCGTAATAAAGTAGAGGAAGCCGCTAGGTGGTTTGAAACTCAGCTACAGTCATTGCGTGTAAATTATGACTATAGAGGCGAGAGTGGCCAGGCAGGAAACTAGCCATCATTGCAGTTTTTCTTTTACAACCTCTCTTCTGCACCCACGTCATTGGCTAACTTGGGCAGGACTAGGGATTATCTTTTTCATCTCCATAATGCCTCAAACACTGAGGCATTGTTTAGGTCGAGGTCTTGGCAATATCACTTATGCCAAGAATAAAAAAAGACGTCAGATTGTTATTAGTAATATTAAAATAGCCTTTCCTGAGCTAGATCACACTGAGCAACAGCAACTTGCTAAACAACATTTTCAATGGTATGGCTGTGCTTTGATGGACTATAGTTTATTGCTTTTTGCCTCCAAGCGACGTTTAGCAACATTAGTACAAATTGAAGGTCATGAGCATATTGATAAGGCTATAAAAAACAACCAAAGTGTGATGATTTTACTCGCTCATAGTGTCATGCTGGAGTTTGCACCGATTGCATTAGGCTTGCATTATGAGTGTTATGGCTCTTATAAAAGTGCCAAAAACCCAGTAATGGACTGGATTATTGCTAAAAGTCGCTGTCGTTATGTGAAATTTGTTGTCTCTCGCGATGAAGGATTACGCAAACTTATTCGTGAACTCATTCCTAAGCAATTACTTATCTTTTTGCCTGATGAAGACCTTGGTAAAAAGAATTCGGTGTTTGCCCCTTTCTTTGGCAAGACTAAAGCAACCTTAACGACCCCCGCAAGAATCGCCAAGCTAGGAAAAGCAGTCAGTCTGCCTTGTTTTTCTTATTACGACCCCAAAATAGCGAAATATAAAGTCATTATCGCACCTGCTATTAAAAATTATCCAAGCAAAATTGCAGGTGACAATGCACGTATACTCAACCAGCAACTTGAGATATTGATAAGACAGCATCCAGCACAGTATATGTGGTTAATGAAACTTTACCGCACCCGACCTGAGGGTGAAGTTTCAGTTTATTTATAGGGGTTAGGATATGAGGATTACTTCTTTTCTTTCTCAGTTAGCATATTAATTAACTGAAAAAGTCTCTCTTCACTCCCTGCTGTATAGGGACTGGTACGGTATTTTCCATTAATAATGAAACTAGGTACAGAGCTTATTTGAGAGCCTGCTCCGATTTGACGAGCACGATTTAATATCGTTTTATAGGCCATTGATTGTTTAGTGTTGTTATATTGTGACGCTGTCACACCAAGCTGTGAAAAATAGCGTTTAACAGAATCTTCGTTTTTTAAACGACGTCCTTGCTCATGAATAGCATGAAAAACTTTATTCATTAGCTTTTTTTCACCTGTTGGATCAAGTAATTTAGCAAGATAAAAAGTTTCTGCATCTTTAGACCAAACAGGGTTTAACATGGCTGGAACCTGTTTGAAATCAACATAGTCGGGTTTATTTTTAACATATTTTTCAACATCTTCCTCAAGATGGTAACAATGAGGGCAACCTAGCCACATTAATTCGACAACCTCGACCTTTCCTTTGACAACATCTGTATTAATTTGTGGAAAAATTTCAAAATAATGCGTTCCTTCAATAAAGGTTGGCACAGGAGTAGCTGGCTTTGTGTTAGGCTGAGTAGCACTAGAAGCATCCGCTAGGACAATATTTTGCTCTTTTTTATCATCATTAGTTTTTGTGGCTACTATTTTCGTTTCTGCTGTCTTTACCGTCTTCTCAATCGTTTCCTTTGCTTCTTTTGGTGCCTGCTCAGCAGTCGCTGTTGTGTCATTGCATGCAACTAAGATAAAGAAACTAATAGCAACAAGAGAGGTGGATAATCTTGGCAATAGGGTTTTGGTAGAGCCTTGTTGTTTCATTTTTAAAATTTCCTGTTAATCACTGGGTCGAAGATGATTATAATACCTCAAAGTTCTCAGATTGGATGCAAAAAAGTCATATGAATATTATTACGGCTTGGCAATCATATAATAAATAGGCATAAAAAAAAGGGGCAATTAAATATTGCCCCTTCGATAAAAGATACCAAAATATTTCTGTCTAATAACGACTAGTCGTGTAATCCTGAAACAAACTCAGCAACAGCAACCATATCAGCATCTGTCATATTAGTTGCAATATCTTGCATCATTTCCCCTGCGTCATTAGCACGCGCTCCAGATTTAAATGCCTTCAATTGATTGACAATATATTTATTATGCTGACCAGAAATTTTAGGGAACTTTGCTTTTGCATTCCCTTCTCCCGTCACCCCATGACAAGCAGCACATGCTGTTACGCCTGAAGAGGTTTTCCCCCCTTTAAACAGGTCTCCTCCTGCTCTTGCTAGTTTTTCATCTGCCACACCTGGTTTTTGCTTTTGACTTGCAAAATAGGCCGCGATATGTGGAATATCATCATCAGATGCAATAGCCTTTGCCATTGCTGTCATGGTTGCTTCAACCCGATCTCCTGACCTAAAGTCTATTAATTGCTTAGTAATATATTCTTCGCTTTGCCCTGCTATTTTGGGCCAAATAGGATTTACGCTATTTCCATCCGCTCCATGACAGGCGACGCAAGTGGCAGTTAAGGCTTTTCCTTTTACTGCATCCCCAGCAGCAAAAACGGATGCTGACGTTGTTACAGCAAGGCTTGCAAGTGCAATAATTAATGCTTTTTTCATTCCAAAATGCTCCTAAAAATCAAAAATCGTATTTATAAGTAAATAGAGGGGATGATAGTTTGTTCTTATGAATTATTATCATCTGGCAGCACTTTTCCGAATCTAAAAACTTTACTTGGCAAAGCCTTGACGCGCACCCTGTTTAACTGGAAAATCAGCCACTCCTAATATAGCAACTAAAACAGAGCAATTTATACCATAGGGTATTTCTAAACACTATTTTTTTTGTGACTATTTAGAGCTAAGCAATTAGCCTCTAAATACCTAAAAAGAGGTGCATGGAACCTCCTTAGGAAATTACACAGAATAACTTCCCTAAGTTATTTGGTACATTCCTTAACCCTTTTATCAGAGATTATTATTCATGAGCGCCTATTATCAACAAGCACATTTTACCCAAAGCGCAACCACTCAAAGTACCTTACCCCCAGAGCTTGGCTTTGAGGTCGCGTTTGCAGGACGCTCAAATGCGGGAAAATCTAGTTCATTGAATCGATTATGCCAACAAAAAGCGCTTGCTCGAGTGAGTAAAACACCAGGAAGAACTCAGCTTATTAATTTTTTTGCTATTCCAGAAGGGCGTTATTTAGTTGATTTACCAGGATATGGTTACGCAAAGGTTCCTGAAAAGGTCAAAAAAAAATGGCAGGCATTTATTGAATCGTATCTTAGCAAACGATTCACACTCCGAGGGCTGGTTTTGATTATGGATATTCGTCGCCCCATGAAAGATTACGACAAGGTGATGCTATCGTGGGCGCAGTCACGTAATTTGGCAGTGCATATTCTACTTAATAAGTCGGATAAGCTAAAACGAGGCAAAGCAATGGAAAGTTTGCTAAAAGCACGCAAGGAATTAAAACAGTATACTAATCCTGTCAGTATCCAAATGTTTTCTGCTTTTAAAGGAAATGGGGTCGAAGAGTTAAGGGATCAACTGGATAGTTGGTTATATACTGAGGCTGAGGATAGTTGCTTATAGTCTTTCACATAAATACTTTCTGGAAGCCGTTGCTTTATCTCCGCCAGATGCGAATAAAGCGCTCGTTTTCTAAAAAAGGTAATAAATGACTATTTATACATAGGGAAAAAAATCCTAACACTAAAGAACATATCCCGCAAAGAAAAAGACTCTGGACGATAGGGGGCTACCGTACAGAGTCCAAAAAACAGGCTTGGATTGGGGACACCAAACCTGTGACCGCAAAAGAGAAATAAAACGCCGGGCTTAAGCGTTATTAATTTATTTCTCTTTAGCTTGCGGAAACTTTGCCACACTAATCACTCATGTGACACAAAATAAATTATCTATTAAGATAAAAAACTTTTAAAGTTCAAAAGGATGAGTTCAAGAAAAATGCTTATGAATGGTAACTCCTTCTGATGTTGGTAATAGTAGTATAACTTTTTGTAAAATGCTCGTCTTCGAGCAAAATTCCTCCATATTTTTTTTAATATCTTAGATTCAGGCGTATTAAATAATAAATACACCTGTATTGTGCTTATTTTTTACACTCAAAAGCTGTTAATTAGAATCAGAACCTTATTTTGCACATATTCATTGAACTCTTAGTAGCCTCCTCCACGATAATTCTTTTTAATATATTTCTTTTCTGAAATTTTCCCAATAACCACCGCTCTATTGAGACGCTTGCCATTTCTAATGTATTCTAAATTAACACGTGAACCAATACGTAGATTACCGATACGATTTTTTAGATTGGCACTATTTTTAATAACCATGCCATTCACACGCGTTACAACATCTCCTGCTTCAATTCCTGCTACATCGGCAGGTGAACCAACTATAACCGCTGAGATCAATGCGCCTTGACTGTCTCGGAGTCCAAAGGCTTTGACTAATGAGGGGCGCAGGTCTTGTATTTCGATACCGAGTTGCCCTCTTTCGACCTGCCCATAGGTAATTAATTGGCTTTTTATGTTTTTAATCATATTGGAGGGAATAGCAAAGCCAATCCCTACGCTCCCCCCGCTTTTACCACCCAAAATAGCGGTATTAATACCAATAAGTTCGCCTCTTAGGTTCACGAGTGGACCACCTGAGTTGCCTGGGTTAATGGGCGCATCAGTCTGAATAAAATCTTCATAATCCTCTATTCCCAAGCCTGAACGTCCTAAAGCACTAACAATACCTGAGGTTGCTGTTTGTCCTAAGCCATATGGATTACCAATGGCAACCACAAAATCACCCACCCGCAAACGATCACTGTCTGCAAAACGCATTGCCGTTAAGCGCTGTGCGGGAATTTGAATCACCGCAACATCTGCTTTTAA
Organism: Cocleimonas sp.; assembly: GCA_023145485.1. Lineage (GTDB taxonomy): Bacteria > Pseudomonadota > Gammaproteobacteria > Thiotrichales > Thiotrichaceae > JAGLBW01. Next base: position 12,754 of record JAGLDT010000068.1, read on the forward strand.
GTCTTTGCCAATGATCCTCGCCTGAAACTGACGACCATCATTAAGTGTCACCGTGATTCTACCAGACCCCTCTATAACGTGAGCATTGGTGACGACATAACCTTTTTTTGCATCCACAACAATCCCTGAGCCAGTACCACCACCTCGCCCCTGCTTACGCTGATTTTTAAAGTAATATTGGTATTGTTGTGATCCACTACGTCCTTGGCTTGAGATATTAACCACCGAGTCTGTCACCCGTTCAAGCATATCCGCTAATGATGGCAAGGGTTGACCATTAACAGCCGTTGGTAAGCTAGCAAATGCAAGCCCCCATAAGGCTAACAATGAATACATCAACGAAATGTAAAGGGGGGTGATTTTATGTTGACTCATTATGTATTATCCTTAGGCTTTTCTAGGGTTCCATTTAAAATGATGTTCCATTTTTTCGTATAATTCCCGATCTGCATCGGTCTTAATCGGTGGTGTTAGTATATTAATAACCACATATTGATCACCAGCAACATGCCCTGGTAGACCCTTACCTCTTAAACGCATTTTTTGCCCTGTATAAGCACCTGCTGGAATTTTTAATTTAATGCTTCCTGCCAATGTTTTTACAGTAACCGTCGCACCAAGAGCGGATTCCCAAGGTGATAACGGTAAATCCAAATAAATATCCTTACTCTCAACAGTATAATCTGGATGTTTGTTTAGCCTTACTTTTAGTAATAAATCGCCACCACTTGATGCTTTACCTTTTAGGCGAATTTTTTTTCCTTCCTCAATACCTTGAGGAATTTTTATATCAAGACTTTCCCCACTGGGTAAACGAATGGTTTTTTTTGCACCATTAAAAACATCGTCAAGGCTAAGATTGATCGTTGCTGACTCGGATTCTGGAGGAGCTGAGGCTCTTCTTTGACCATACCCATTATTTGCTTGGGAAGGTTGACCGTTTTGAAAGAAAGAATCAAAAAAATCACTAAATCCAGAGTTTCCGCCTTGATTAAATCCTCCTGAACCAAACCCCGGAGACCCTGCATAAGAGGAACGCTGATTTTGCTGTTGCTCCCATGCGCTTCTACTACCCATTTGATCATATTGCGTCCGTTTTTTCTTATCTTTTAAAACATCATAAGCTTCGCTAACATCTTTAAATCGGGCTTCTGCATCACTCGCCTTACTCACATCAGGGTGATATTTGCGGGCAAGACGACGATAGGCTTTTTTTATCTCATCTTTGTCTGCCGTTTTTTTTATGCCTAATGTTTTATAATAGTCTTTGTATTCCATTTATTTTTCTCGTTTTTAAAGTATTCCCACTGCCTTCGCAGATGTAGCTATCTGAAAAATAATAGCCATAATATCTTTATTAAATTGCATGATCTTTTCATCCACCTTTGGAAATACCATGATTTCGTCCCCTGGTGAGACCCTTAAATTAGACCCCATTAAAACTTGCCCATTCGGTTTTACAACCACAATTTTTTTTCTTTCTGCACGCTCTGTAAACCCACCTGAGCGTTGTATATAGCCGTATACCGTAGCATTACTGGCATAAACAATGGATTGTGGTATTTGCACCTCACCACTGATAATCACAACATCACTCTTTCTAGGAATGACGATAATATCGTCTTCTTCTAGGCGAATATTTGAAACGTGTCCATTATCACTAACAACCACTCGTCCATCGACCTGAACCTGCTTAGCATGCTTTACAAATTGCAAGACAAGCTCCGCTTCTTTAGCGCGAATAATGGCCTCACCATCGGATGAAGCAGGGGTTGTTAATACCGCGCGCTCCAATCTAAAAATTGATTTATCTAAGTTTTGTTTTTGCCTTAACGCAACGCTTTTACGTTTTAAATAAATATTAGCAATATCGGCTTCTCTTGGGTCAATTGAAATATAATCCAATAATTCTTTTAAGCGTGTTCCTCTTTTTATGGAATAATAGGAATTCCCTAAGTGGCTACCTTCTATTCTAACCGCCATTGTTTTTAAGGGAGCATCACTCACAAAGCGCAATGTATCACCATCCATAATCTGTATATTTTTAAAACGATTGATTGGAATATAATTTGACCAAGGCTGCCCTTTACGAGTACCTGAAACCATCACATTACTTGCTTTTTTATACGGACGAGCGTATTTAATCACTTCTAAGCCACGGGTATTTCTACTACCAAATTCAAAACTAAATTTTCCGCGCACTGCCCCTTCAACATTAACCGTACTACCCTGCGGCCCCACCAAAATGGTATCACCGTCTTTAAATAGCAAATAAGGCAACTTACCCCATAATAAAAAAGCATACAAATCAACGGTTGCGATGGCTCTATTCGCTCGCATCACCCGTATATTACGATAACTACCCCGTACCGCATCAATCCCACCAGCTTGTTGTAAAAAGCTAATCACACTGTCCGAAGGAGAGCCAGCATATTGCCCAGGTCTTGCAACCCCGCCCGTAACAAAGACAC
>JAGLDT010000069.1 GCA_023145485.1 Cocleimonas sp.
GCTTTTGCATCAATGCCTGTTACATAGTCATGAACAACTTTAATGCCACGCTTTTTTAGCCCTTCATAGCCAAACTTGATGCTGTCCATTTCACGATTACCACCCAGCACTTCATTACTTAAGTAACAAGTGTAGTAATCTTTGTTAGGCTCAATCAACGTTACTTCGATTGATGAATCAGCAAGACGAAGGTATTTAGCAGCGGTTGCGCCACCTGTTCCGCCACCGACAACAACCACTTTCTTGGTTGCACCTAATGCTAAAAAGGGTGTACCTACCGCACCAACAGCCGCTGCCGCAGTCAAGGTTTGGATAAATGTTCTACGATTAACTTTAAAACTCATAATTTTCTCCTTCCCTTATTTTTGGCTTGCGTAATAGCTAAATAACGCTGTCATGCCATCTGCGCCTTCCTTTTTGGTCAGCTTCTTCACTTTCTTCTTCATTTTCTTTGGCATTTCACGTGTACCTGCTGCGAAATCAGCCATTGTGGCTTGAAGATAAGGTGTCCATTGACCTGCTAATAAACCAGAATCATCTTCTGCTGAGGTTCCACCTTCGGCATGGCATTTTTCACAATATTTATCGTGTAACTTCTTGCCTTTCTTTACTAGTGCTTCATCAAACTTCTGACCTGGAGCACTCACAGGTTTCTTTTTTGCATAAACTTCTGCAACTTGTGCTAATTCTTCATCAGAATATCCCTTCATAATACGACCCATAATGGTCGAAGAGGCATCCCCAGACTTATAAGCCTTCATCACTTCTGTTAGGTATTCTGCTGAGAAACCAGCAATACTCGGTGTTGCTGGGCCTTTACTGTTCCCATCAAAACCATGACAACCCGTACAAGTGTCGGCAAGCATTTTTGCACTTGCCCCACTCATTACTTCTGGTGCCTTCTTTTTGTCATCTGCTGCAAACGCAGACACTGACATGCCGAGAACTAAACTAGTTAGTAACAGCGCTTTAGGTAACATTTTCTTCATAAGCTCCTCCTAGAAAATAAGCAAACATAATTAGCATGAATGATATAATATTAACCAGTTAAAGATTATTGAACGCACCGCCTCCATCAAGAAAATATTGGGTAATTTTCTTGCAAAGCTAGCTCAAAAGCCCATCACTTAAAAAATCGACTAAGAAAGTCAATTTTTCAGGGTTATTAATATTATTATTCTGCCTAGGAGAGAAAATACGGTTATTTCTACCGCTTGTCTAGTAAAAAATAGCCAAACTAAGTCATTATTTAATATAATGATATGCTAATATATCTTCATTTCACTCATAAGCAATTCCACTCAGCATCATAAGTTGAACTAATAATAAAGATAATGGTCAGTTGATGATAGAGTAAAAAAACAACACAAAAACAACATTGTACAAGCACTATTAGTTGATGTAAATCAATAAAAAGTGGCAAGGGTAATGATTATTATCTGCCGCAATATGATTAAATATTAATCACTCTAATAATTAAAAATAATTGTTCTTCATATTAAATAAATATAGGGGGATTGCTAGAAATTGGGGCTACTTCAGTGAACACTATAAAAATACTTCTTCGTAGCAAAATTGCTTTTGTTGTAAGCACAGCCTCTCTCTCTCTCTTTCTTTTTTTCAATTTCGACCTTGCAAATGCCTCTCCTAATCATTTATTAGCAACTAATCCAGTTTCTGTAAAATCTCAAAATAACAATGATTTTGACAATGATGGTCTAACAGACCTAGAAGAACAAAAATTAGGGACCGAACGTTATCTTGCTGATACCGACGGAGATGGTATTAGTGACGGGATAGAAGTAGGTAATAATCCATTTCGACCCCTTAATCATGATAATGACCAACGTATTGATGCACTTGATAGTGATGATGATAACGATGGTTTGCCCACTGTTTTTGAACAACAACAAGATAGCGATAACGATGGTATTCCTGATTATCTTGATACAGACTCTGATAATGACGGTATCTCTGATGGAGAAGAAGCAGGTATGACCCTACAGGATTCTGATCATGATGGTATTGACAATCTAGTCGATGTTGATAACACAGGTAGTGAAGATAAAAATGGGGATGGTATTAATGATCAGTTTCACTTTCCTGATCGAAATAAAAATGGCAAGCCTGATTTTCTTGATAAGGACATCCGATACAGCAAGGTAAAAATACCGTCAGATAATATTTTGACTCAACTGGAAAAAAACACCAATATTCCTAAGACAAGTAATAATAAAATCAGCCCAACTAAAGATCAAGATCATGATGGTATTCCAGATGCAATAGAAATTAAGATAGGCACCAATCCAAAGCAACGTGACTCTGATAATGATTTAGTTCCTGATGCAATTGAAATAGGGTTAATTTTAGAATACCCACAAGACACCGATCACGATGGTATTATCGATGCCTTAGACGATGATGATGATAACGATGGCATCTTAACCCGTAATGAAGATCCTAACCGCGATGGCTCACCTGCTAATGATGATATTGATAATGATGGCGTTCCCAATTATCAAGATGCCAATGACGATGGCGATATGACCATCACTCGAGATGAAAGCAGTACCCTTGATACCGATAAAGACGGTGTTCTTGACTATCTAGACAAAGATGATGGTGTTGACCGTTCACTTGCAAGACTAAAAAAAGAGAAAAGCTAGTACTCCGTCAAACATAAACTAAGGGCTGAGGATTTAATAACATCCGAAACGATAACGCAGAATTTTTGTTTCAGATTGGATGCTCTCAGGAGGCGCATAGT
>JAGLDT010000007.1 GCA_023145485.1 Cocleimonas sp.
GTTTAATAAGCTAAAGCCAACCTACATCACTACAAATTTCATCAAAAAAGATTTACCACCCTCTTTTATAGCAAAATAATTTTATTAATTTGGGGATCAAATAGTAAAGCCTATGGACGCTATCCTAATTCAAATCCTAAACGGCCTAGATAAAGGCGGAGCGTATGCTCTTATCGCATTAGGATTGACGCTGACGTTCGGCACACTTGGTATTGTAAATTTTGCACACGGTGCAATTTTTATGCTGGGTGCATTCTGTGCCGTTTTATTTCAAAATATCCTAACATTTTCCAAAAAAGTTAAGGATGAAAGCATTACTTTCTTTGATGCTTATAAGGAGCAACCGTATTTAGAAATATGGTGGGGAGATACTGGCACTGCCATTATTGACTATGCCGTCCCCTTGTCGATCTTATTTGCCATACCCGTGATGTTATTGGTGGGTGTGATTATGGAACGAGGGCTGATCAAGCATTTTTACAAACGTGAACATGCGGATCAGATTTTAGTTACTTTTGGTTTGGCGATTGTTATTCAGGAAATTATTCGACATTTCTTTGGAGCCAACCCTATCCCAACGCCTGCACCTGATATTGTGGCAGGCAGTGCCGCTATTGGTACGTTCTTTGGTCTTAGCGATAATCTAGTCTACCCGTGGTGGCGATTAATCTATCTCGCTTTCTCCGCACTTATTATCTTTGGTGTCTTTGCTTTTCTCAAATTCACCACCTTTGGCATGGTGGTCAGAGCAGGAATGGCAGATCGAGAAACAGTTGGCTTATTAGGAATAAATGTACAACGACGATTTACCATTGTATTTGGTATTGCTACCGTGGTAGCAGGACTAGCTGGGGTAATGTATGCACCGATACTCCCGCCTGATTATCATATGGGAATGGATTTTCTAGTACTTTCCTTTGTGGTCGTTGTTGTCGGTGGAATGGGGTCTTTAGGTGGTGCAGTTGCCGCTGGATTTTTATTGGGAATTTTACAATCCTTTGCTTCCATGAATGAAGTCAAAGCCATTCTTCCGGGTATTGACCAAATAATTATTTATCTTGTTGCCGTGATTATTCTACTCGTCAGACCACGCGGATTAATGGGGCGTGAAGGGGTAATGGATGACTAACACGATTAACAAAATTTTTAAAAGCAATATCATGGTGATGCTAGCCTTTACGGCGGTGGTATTAACAGCGCCTATCTGGCTGGCTCCACTGGGCGCTAACTATCCTGATTTATTACAGAAATTCGCCATCTTTGGTATTTTTGCGATTGGCTTTAATATTTTATTTGGCTTAACAGGCTATCTCTCCTTTGGACATGCAACCTTTTTAGGTGTCGGTTCGTATACCGCCGTGTGGGCTTTTAAATTGCTTTCAATGAATGTGATTCCCGCCATTCTTCTTGGCACTGCAATGTCAGGTGTATTTGCCTTGGCCATTGGTTATTTAAGCTTGCGTCGCTCAGGAATTTACTTCTCCATTTTGACACTTGCCTTTGCACAGATGTCCTACAGCCTTGCTTACTCGGTATTAACACCGATTACCAATGGTGAAACAGGGTTACAACTCAGCTTACAAGATCCACGCGTTGTGGATTCTCTGTTTGGCGTGCCTGTTGGTGCAGGTTTGCCTTCAACCACCTTATTTGGCATCTCTATGAGTGGTTATTCTGGCTTTTATTTCTGTGCTACTGTTTTAATTATTGCCTTCTATGTCTCACTTAAAATATTCCGCTCACCCTTTGGCTTAAAGCTTCGTGCGATTAAATCAAATCAAACTAGAATGAAATACACTGGTTTTAATACTCGTCCTT
>JAGLDT010000070.1 GCA_023145485.1 Cocleimonas sp.
CTTATAAAGCATTAAATGAATTGTTATTAAAGCCTTTATTTGAGATCAAGGAACTTTCTTTAGATGAAGTTATGAAGATTGAAAAAAAGCAAAGGGAAGATTTTATGCGAGAGAATGGCTGGGATGAGTGATGAAAAATACTCTCTATATTGGGCATGTACTTACACATAAAGAATATGATAAAAAAATAATCTAAATCGGGTTTGCCTCATCCCCACGCACGCCAGCGTGGAGACGTAGTTGGTAACGTACTGGCGTTGCTTGCGTCTAAAAAAAAGAACTAGCAAGATAGTCCGTATGCAGCTTCTGCGAAATACGGGGAAACTCCGCTCAGTCCTTAATGCTTTGTTGCTGTTTTTGGTGAAGCATCGGGCTTTATGATTGTCACTGTTTTTCTGTGTTGATCAACGAATAAATATAATTCATACTGATTGTTTTTTATACAATTACAGTTGGCATTAATATGAAAACAATAACAACATTGATATTAACAAGCTTATGCTTAACCATGAACACCGTCAATGCGGATACATTTTTAGGGGGAGATGCGGAGGTTGGGGTATGGTTTCCTGACTATAACGAGAAAAAAATAGGTATTTCAAGTGATTTAAAGGGTAAAGAACAGAGTCTTTTTGGTAGCGTGACCGTTGAGCATCCTATTCCCTTGCTTCCTAATCTAAAAGCTGCGTTTTCAACCGTTGATAATGAGAAGTATAAATACACTAAGTTGGATTATAGTGTTTATTATGAAATTTTTGATAACGATGCCTTTTCAATTGATTTAGGGCTGGGCATTTCAGACTATGAAAATGGAGAGTACCATCATCAATCCTTTTCAGGGCTGTTACCGCATTTTTATAACCAGATCGAAGTACGCTTACCGTTTACAGGCATGAGCTTGTACACAGATATTCATTATTTAGATATTTCAGATAATCAATCCATTGATGCCATTGCAGGATTACATTATGACATCAATTTAGGGGTTGCTGATTTGGGGATAAAAGCGGGGTATCGTTTACAAAAAATGAATCTAGGTGATTTTGATGATCTTTCTTTTAACTTAAAAACAGAGGGTTATTTCACTGCTTTGCATCTTGATTTTTAAGCAATGCATCTTGGTTAACGCATCCACCGCAATATTATAATGTTGGTGGACACACTATTGATCGCTGAGGGGGTAGGTAAACGGTTAGAAAGCCAACACCCCACCCGTTTAATTAATGTGCCTCATCCCAATTGATTCCAACACCTGTGTCAACTACTAATGGCACATTCAACTTAGCTGCATGCGTCATTCTGGCTACAATTTCCTTTTCAATCCGTTCTAAATCATCTTCTGGTACTTCAAAGACCAATTCATCATGCACCTGCATTATCATTTTAGTCGCGGGTTCTTGTTGCCAATATTCTTCGCGTAACCAGTCATTTACAGAGATCATGGCAAGTTTAATAATATCAGCAGCGGTTCCTTGCATGGGGGCATTGATGGCGGTGCGTTCGGCGTAGGCTCGACGCATTCCATTTTTAGCATTAATTTCTGGCAGATTTAGGCGACGACCAAAGAGGGTTTCTACATAGCCTTGCTCTCTTGCTTTTTCTCGAGTGCTTTCCATGTAGTCTTGCACGCCTGTATAGCGAGCGAAGTAGAGATTAACGTATTCCTGCGCTTCACCACGCGAGACATTCAGCTGTTTAGCTAATCCAAAGGCTGACATGCCATAAATTAGTCCAAAGTTGACGGCTTTTGCTGCGCGTCGTTGATCTTTTTCTACCTTGTTTAAATCAATGCCAAATATCTCCGCTGCAGTGGCAGAGTGAATATCTTTTCCCTCTGAAAAAGCAGTTAGTAAGCCTTTATCACCTGATAAATGCGCCATAATGCGTAATTCAATTTGCGAATAATCGGCGGCTAGTATTTTTTTACCTTGAGGCGCTATAAATGCCTGCCGAATACGACGACCTTGGCTTGTTCGCACGGGAATATTTTGCAAATTGGGTTCAGATGAAGAAAGTCGTCCTGTAGCAGTAACCGCTTGGTGATAGGAGGTATGAATTCGCCCTGTATTCTCGTTAATCTGTTTAGGTAGCTTGCTGGTATAGGTTGATTTCAACTTACTTAAACCACGGTGTTCTAATAAAAAGCGAGGTACATCATGCTCTAATGCTAATTGTTGCAATACATCTTCTGCGGTGGAGGGCTGCCCTTTAGGGGTTTTGCGAATAATAGGTAGATTGAGTTTATCCTTATTAAAGAAGATTTCCTGAATTTGTTTAGGCGATGCTAGATTAAACTCTTCTTCAGCTAGTTCGTAAATAGTGGTTTTTAATTCCAGCATACGAGCGGTGATTTCTTTGCTTTGCTCTTCCAACATTTCTGCATCAACCAATACACCATTGCGCTCTATTTCTGATAAAACGGTTACGAGTGGAATCTCAATTTCACGGTATAATTTTTCCTGCTCTGTTAATGTTTTAAGCTGTCTCCAGAAATAAAGATGCAGACGCAAGGTCATATCAGCATCTTCTGCCGCATAGGGTGATGCATGTTCTAAATCTATCTGATTAAAGGTTAACTGTTTTTTTCCTTTACCTGCAATATCAGTAAATTTAACCGTTTCATGCTCCAGATATTTGTTACATAAAGTATCCATATCATGGCGATTGGCGATTGAATCTAGCACATAGGATGCCAACATCGTGTCATGCACAATGCCTTTTAACTCAATACCATGATTTAATAAGACACTACGATCATATTTAAGATTTTGACCCACTTTTAAAGCCGTTGGATCTTCTAGTAAAGGTTTGATTTTTTCTAAGGTTGCTTTACGATTAAGCTGTTTTGGTGCGCCTAAGTAGTCATGCGCTAAGGGTAAGTAGGCTGCTACACCCGCTTTAATTGAAAAGGATACCCCAACAATTTTGGCATCCATATAATTCAAGCTAGTGGTTTCGGTATCAAAAGCAAATAATTTAGCCTCTTGCAAATCAGCTATCCATTGGTCTAACTGTTCATCGGTAAGGATGGTTTGATAATCAATCTCAGTGATTTTTTCCTGTATTGGCACATCTTCAAGCTCACTGATGACTTCTATTTTTTCATCAGTAGATTCTTGTAGTTTCTTGAGTCGAGTTCGTAGCCCATATTGTTGGTATAACGCAACAAGGCGTTGTGTATTGACCTTACTAAAGCTTAATGACTCTGGTGAACAGTCTAAATCTAGATCACAATCGATAGTGACTAGCTGATAAGATAGCGGTAAAAACGTCAAGGATTCACGCAGATATTCACCAACTTTACCTTTAAATTTATCGGCATTCTCCATCACGCTTTCTAAAGAACCGTATTCATTGAGCCATTTAACCGCTGTTTTAGGGCCAACTTTTGGAACACCAGGGATATTATCTGAAGTATCCCCCATTAGCGTTAGATAATCACGGATGCGCTCAGGTGGTACGCCGTATTTATCGATCACCCCTTGAATATCGTGATAACTTTTTGACATGGTGTTGATCAAATGCACATCATCTGTTACTAGTTGTGCCATATCCTTATCCCCTGTGGAGATAATCACTTTGCCGTCATATTGACTGGCTAATGTACCAATGACATCATCTGCTTCTACATCAGGGACAATCAATAAGGGATAACCCTGCGCACGAATCATCTCAAGCAGTGGGTCTATTTGATCGCGGAGTTCATCAGGCATGGGAGGGCGATTTGCTTTGTAGTCTGCATAAAGATCATGACGAAATGTCTTCCCTTTAGCATCAAAAATCACTGACATATGCTCAGGATTATAAGTTTTACGCAGACTATCCAGCATATTTAATACGCCATGAATCGCATTAGTACGCATACCATCAGGTGCTGTTAAAGGGGCTTTAATGCCATAAAAGGCACGAAAAAGATAGGATGATCCATCAACAAGAATGAGTGGTTTGTCGGTGTTTTTATCGGTCATATATAAAGTATCGTTAAAATAACTGCTGAAAGCATTTGATGGCGGTAAATTCTTCTGTGTCCATCACGCCTTGTTGAGAGTCAGGCTGATGGATTGCTAATAAGTAAGCAATATTATATTGCTGTGCTGCACGTAATACGGTTAGGTTATCATCAATAAACAAACTACTTTGCCTGTCAAAATCAAGCGTTTGATGAAGTTTATCCCAAAAGCCTGCTTCCTCCTTTGCAATTCCAATCTCATGTGAGGTGATTATTTTGTCAAAGTATTTTTCAATGCTGACCTGTTGAAATTTAATCCTAATCGTTTTAGGATGAGCGTTGGTCAGCAGTATAATATGCTTCTTTTTCTGCCTTAAAAAATCAAGAAATGGCATGACATTGTCACGTGCTTTAATGCGCTCAAATACCTCCTGTTTCAGTGCAGGAACATCCATCTCTAACTGTTCACTCCAATGATCAATACAATACCAGTTAAGTGTTCCTTTAATCTTTTCGTAGCGTGATGTAAGCTGTTTTTTCGCCTCATCAGGTTGCAGTTGATGTTTTTCTGCATAGCGGGTAGGCATATGTTCTAGCCAAAAATGGTTGTCATAATGTAAATCAAGCAAAGTACCGTCCATATCAAGGAATACGGTATGAATTTTTTGCCAATCAAGAGAAATTTTATCAAGCATATTATTATTACATCAGGGGGAGGGGTATGAAAAAACCGACTATACATCAAAACACAGTCGTTGCCAGTAGTCGATTATTTACCGTTGAAGCGGTAGATTTAGAGTTTTCAAATGGTGAACAACGTCAATATGAGCGTTTAGTGCGTAGAGGGCATGGGGCGGTTTTGATTGTTCCTATGTTGGATAATGAAACGATGTTGCTTATTCGTGAATATGCGGTGGGTACGGAAAGGTATGAGCTAGGCTTTCCTAAGGGAAAAGTTGAAGCGGGTGAGGATATGTTAGAAGCAGCTAATCGTGAAATCATGGAAGAAGTAGGCTATGAATCAGCTAATCTAAATATTATAAAACAGTTGAGTTTAGCGCCAGGTTATATGG
>JAGLDT010000071.1 GCA_023145485.1 Cocleimonas sp.
TTCCGCTGCTAATTTATCGGCTTCGGCTTTTTCCGCTGCTAATTTAGCGGCTTCGACTTTTTCCACTGCTAATTTATCGGCTTCAGCTTTTTCCGTAATAGCTTTTAAAGCGACTTTATCAATGGCTAAATTATTAGTAAGCTCCAAGCCTAATGTACTACTTCCTGCGGTCACTACTGATGCAATGTGTGAGACTACATCATCACTTAATGCTAATCCAGATAGTACTAGCGTTCCACCTTCGCGGGCATATTGATCGCTAACCGTTAACTGATTGATAATATTATCAGCGCCAATACTATCAGCTAGTATTTTTAAGAGCTCGTCTACCTTATCCTGAGATGAAAGCACGCCTTCAATCACTAATTTACCTTCCTTATGGTCATAATTAGCTAAAAGTGCACGCTTTTTCAAAGGCACAATAGTGATATCGCTATCAACGGTGCGTACACCTTCTACCCCTTGCGCTATCTTGATGGCATCATCACGTTTAGCATCGGTTGTTGCAGTGCCTGTTAATAACACATCCCTACCCCGACGTTCTATTTCAACATTAGACCAACCTAGTCCATTGTCATTTAACTGCTCAGTTGTACGAGATTGAATATTTTTTTCAATAGGCTCCCATTTAGCAGAAAGCATTAAATAATAAAGAAAGGGTAAACCTAGAAGAGTTAATAACCACCACCAGCCTTTTGCTAGACCAGCGCAACAGCAAGAACGCCCATTTGCCATAATATTTACCGTGTTTTGAGTGAAAAATACGTGAAGGTTCGCCGAGTATAGATCAAATAGCACCCCTTGTCAGGCATATAAAATTCACTAATGTAAAAATTATTTTTAAAATATTAACTAAATTACAGTCAAGAAATGAATGAAAATTAATCAGAATGGTTTTTTTGAGGGGTACTAACACCTATAATAATTTTACTCTCTGACGCTATAAAATAATGTGGCGGGGATTCTAAATCATCCACCTTATTTTTATTGATAGGCTCACCTGTTTGCTGATATTTAGTGCCTATGCAGGTATCTTTGAGTATTTTTCCATTAAAAAACAAGGGGCAATTCCCCGAAGCACCTAAATCATAATAAACAAGGTAGGCTATTTCTTTTGTGTCATTGCGAGACAAAATAGATACTTTTTTACCCTGCCACAAAACATGCGTTAACTCACCTTTCGCTAATTGTTGCAATGATATTTCTATACTCTCTGGCAACGTCTGCTTTTCTTCATCTGTAACAAAAGTAGCAACAAATATCACCCATAAAAAAACAGCAATACCGCTATAACTCATCAATTGCAAAATCACACGGTATATTTGACGCTTATCAGACATTCTTATCTCAACTGATAATAACGGTCGGGATTATATAAAAAATACATATCTTTAGGTGAAAGACGTGGGAGATAGACAACGGGGCGATTTTTTTCGTCCATTGCTTCAGCACGAATCCGCTTTGGCAATTTTTTTATTTTTTTCTTCATATTAGGATCTGTCAATAAGGATGTTTCCTCTATACGCTCAACAATATGATCAACCCAATTTAATTTTTTTGCATCACTAGCAAATTCTGACCAATCTCCATCCGATGATTGCTTATACATTTTCGCAATAAATTCTTCCGTCGTGATTCCCATTTTCTTAGCAATAGGCGCAGCTAAACGCTTCCACCATTTTTTCATTTCCTCATAATGCTCTTTCTGTTGGGTCAAGTTTAAGCGGGTAAAAAAGAAAGTAGAGCTAATTTGATGATGCAACATAACGGCATTAGGATAGGCAAATGATTTTTTAGCCAACGTCACCATCGTCGCAGCCATTGAAGCCGCATAAGATTTGACAACGACATAGACAGGCGCCTTGCTGCCATCCATTGCCTTTAGAATACGATAGCCCGCCATCACCGAACCTCCAGGAGAGGAATCAATAACAATAAAAATAGGCTTACTATTATCTTTATTATTGTAGTAATTAATCCTTGTGGTGATGTAATCAGCAGTATTTCGTAAAATGGGGCCATTTAATGCAATACGACGATCCGAAATAACCAAGGTATTATCATCCTTTAAAGGATTATCAAGGTACACAGGCTTGCTATCAACATAGGCATCACGCTCTTTTTCCACTTTAAGCACTTTAATCTCTGCATTTAACCGCGATGTTTTTAAATCCCATTCGATTCTTTTAGCATCCAGCTCATTAGCAAGTTTTGTTACTTTTTCTTTCTCTAAGGTTGACTCGCGCGTTAATTTTTCAAGCCTATCCTCATAAGCAACCGTTTCTTCACGACTATCACGTTCTCGCTTTAACTCTTCAAGCGCAAGCTGTTCACTAATTTCTTGTTTTTCCCATTTCAGTTTTTGCAAACGTGCTAATAGCTCTGCATTTTCATTTTTAAGACGTTCAGTTCTCAATGTATTTTCAATAGAAAGTTTACGCTTTTTTTGCTGCAAAGCCTTTGTTTCTGGATCTAAATCTTCATCACTAAGGCGTTTTTTTTCTGATTTATTATCCGACTCGTCATCTGATAGCTCATCAGATTTTTTCTTCTCCTCAGCACTACCTTCTTCTGGTTTTTCATCCTTATTTTCAACCGTCTTCTCAGCTAATTTACCAGTAATTTTTTCTACATCTGTTTTAGCTTTTTCTAATACTGGTTTTTCTACTGGAATTTCAGCGTATACCGCGATACTGCCAAAAATCATTAATGCCACTAATATGCTTTGGTAACTCATAGTACTTTCCTTAAATCAACAACTTATCTATCAAGTATTCTCTACTTTTCAGATTCTGTTCAATAAGCCATCTCAAGGCAAGATTAATATGCGTTATTAAGAATTATTAATTAAGTAATGAAAGGATATCCTGCATATAGCAAAGCCATCGCACCAACAATAAAGCAATAAGCCGCAAACCATGAAAGCTTACTTTTCTTAACCAAAGTTATCATCCACGTGCAAGCGAATAAACCTGTTATAAAGGCTGCAATGAAACCAACCGTCAATGGCATCATTGAACCTGACATTACAAGTTCGCCACTAAGCGCATCCTTAGACATCTTGCCTAAAATTAATGGCACCACCATCAAAAATGAAAAACGAGCTGCTTTTTCCCGATCAATACCTAATAAAACAGCAGTAGAAATAGTCGCACCTGAACGCGATATTCCAGGTAAAATAGCAATCGCCTGAGAGATACCGATAATAACCGCAGACTTAAAAGACACATCTTTGCTTGTCTGTTTTGCCCTATCAGCTAACAGCAACAACCCCCCTGTTACCAGCAACATCGACCCCACTAAAACAAGATTTTTACTGAATAGTTGTCCGATTTCTTCATTAAAAAACACACCAATAAAAGCAGCTGGAACCATTGAAATAATAATTTTAAGTGCAAATTGCGATTCTTCATTCCATTTAAACTGAAAGATGCCACGCAATAGCTCCAGAATATCCTTCCTAAACACAACAATCGTACTTAATGCCGTTGCTCCATGTAGAACAACAGTCATCAACATACTGTCTTGAGGCAAGGCATTCTCACCTAATATAAACTTAGTTATTTCAAGATGTCCGCTTGAAGAAACGGGAAGAAATTCGGTTAACCCTTGAATTACGCCAAGGATGATTGCATCAATTACATTCATATAATTTCAAAAGACCTCAAATTAAAAAAATGCGTATATTACATCTAAATCAAAACACTCGCCGTAGAATGTAGGAAATACGGTAAAATATTATGAATAAGACGCTACAAACTAGTTTTAAAAAATTGTTTTGACTATCAATTTAAGATGCGACAGAAAGTATACGGTGATGAATAATAGGCTCTTTGCGAGGAATGCCATACACACAATCCACATCATTTACATGCTGGAAAATAGAAGCTAAGTTAATAGTTAAGATTCACTGTGGAATTTAAAATATGATAAACATCCGTTTCTTTAGCAAGCCTCACTGTATAAGCCACATCATTATCATTAACCCATTTTTCACAGTCTTCTAAAATACCTTCTAGCTGCTCATCAGTGCGATCTGGGTCATGATGGAAAAGGACAAGATTAGCTACCTTGGCATCTTTTGCTAATTTCATTGCTTGGGAAATGAGTGAATGCCCCCAGCCATGCGTGCTTTTCTGCTCTTCATCCAAATACATTGCATCATGGACAAGTAGATCCACACCTTGCAAAAAATCCACCCACTGCGTCCATGAGGTTGTTGGCTCATTCGGTGGTGATAATTCATTATCAGTAACATAAGCAAAACTGCCCTGCTCTGTTTCAACTTTATAGGCAGCACCACCACCAGGGTGATTTAATGCACAGGTCGTTATTTTAACCTTACCAAGCTGTAAATTTCCCGCAGAATCCATTGGCATAACACGTACTTTTGCCTGTATTTTATCCCCAGGCACAGGAAAATGAGGATTGACCATTTGATCTAACACGGCTTTGGCATTTTCTTTTGGAAGATAGGCTGAGCGTAAATGAATATTTCGACCACATTGATAAGCGGGTTTAAAAAAAGGAAATCCTTGAATATGGTCCCAATGATAATGACTAAAGAACAAATGAATATCTCGATCATCGGCAATGATGTCATTCCCTAATTGTCGAATACCTGTGCCTGCATCAAACACTAGCAACTTATCATCTACTTCAACAAGGAGACAGGCCGTTTGTCCTCCATATTTCACAGTATCTCGACTGGATGTCGGTATCGACCCGCGTACACCATACAATGTAACTTTCATATACTCTCTCCATCCATGCCTTTATTTTTTAAGACAATTTACAATAATACTAATTAAGGCTACTTCAAGGAAATAAACACACAAATAGCTTTATGAGGTTTTTCATAAACAAATTTTTATAGAAGTAGCCTACCCAGCGGAAACAAAAAGATTGCTATAATTATTACGACTAGTCAGCCCAAGACTAGTCCATCGTAACGCGGTAAAACTATTTATTCTGGTAATATGTCACATTTCACCGTATTGAAAATGATTAAATAAATATCACTTCACGATTAATCACTTCAACCTCAGAGCATTCAACACGACTACTAATGAACTAAATGACATCCCAATCGCTGCCATCCAAGGGGCAAGCATCCCAGTTGCGGCGAGTGGTATCGCGAGTAAATTATAAAAAATAGCCCAAGCAAAGTTCTGTTTGATAATGCGTTGCATTTCTCTTGCTGTTTTAATCGCTTCTGGTAAAAGGGTTAATTTTTCTGATAGCAACACCATATCGGCGCTAACCTGTGCTAGTTGTGAGCCTTCGCCCATTGCTATGGAAACTTGTGCGCCTGCTAGTACGGGTGCATCATTTACGCCATCGCCTATCATGGCTACGATTTCATTTTGTTGTTGGCTTTTTTGTAAATATTGTAGTTTTTGTTCTGGTAATAATTCACCAATGGCTTGTTGAATTCCTAAGGTCTCAGCAATATTATCAACAACATTTTGTTTATCACCACTAAGTAGCGTGACTTTGATCCCCATTTTTTTTAATTCACTAATGGCTTGCCCTGCTTCTTCCCTGACTTCATCCTCTAGTTTAAATTTAGCCAGCCATTGCGATTGTTTACCCAAATAAACATAACTACCGCCCTGCCCTTCATTTGTCTCTTTAACGCTTTTTTCTCCCGCTATTTCAGATACATAATTAGCGGTTCCAATACGGTAGCGTTCATTATTAAAAACACCTTCTATCCCCTTGCCTGATTCTGCTTTGGCTTGTTTAACGTTGATTGTATTTTCAATGTCTTTTAGTAAGGCTTTAGCAACAGGGTGTTCTGATGCGGTTTCTAGACCTGCAGCAAGTTGTTTGCACTGCTCTATTGGAGTATTGCCTAGTCGTTGAATATCGCTAACGACTAGATTTCCATGCGTTAACGTTCCTGTTTTATCGAAGAAAACATGGGTGACTTTTGCGAGGGTTTCTAGCGCATGACCGCGTGTAGTGAGTACACCTTTTTCGGTTAATGCCCCTGTTGCGGTGGTTAATGCTGCGGGAGTGGCTAAAGATAAGGCGCAGGGGCAAGTGACTACTAAGACCGACAGTGTCACCCAGAAAGCTTTTTCAGGCTCATTAAACCACCAGAAGGCAAACACGCTTAGGGAGATAATCAGCATAATACCAACAAACCATGCAGCAAAGCGGTCGGCAAAGCGAGCAAGGCTTGGTTTTTCACTTTGTGCGCGCTCAAGTAAACGAACAATAGAAGATAAGACGGTGCTGTCACCGAGTTTATCCACCTGTAGGATAAGCGGGCTTTCTATATTATGTGTTCCGCCTGTTAATGCGTCTTTGATTTTTTTGCTGACAGGTAAGCTTTCTCCTGTGAGTAGCGATTCATTGACACTGCTTTGACCTTCGATAACGAAACCATCAGCGGGGATGACTTCACCGGGTTTTACTAATAATTTATCGCCCAGTTCTAACTCATTAATTGAAACTAATTTATGTTCATTTTCTTCAATTCGAGTAGCGGTAACGGGCGTTAAGCGAATCAATTCATCTGCAACTTGTCCAGATTTATGCCGCGCACCCATTTCTAGAAAACGTCCAACCAGCAAGAAGAAGGTGAACATAGCCACCGAATCAAAATAGACATCACCACTCTGTGTTACCGTTGCCCAGATACTTGCCAAATAAGCGGCGGCAATAGCAATAGCAACGGGAACGTCCATACCGAGTTGCCTTCGCTTTATATCTCGCCATGCAGAGATAAAGAAAATACGAGCAGAATAGAAAACCACAGGCGTGGTAATAATTAATCCCATCCAGCGCAGTAGCTGAACCATATTGGCATCCATATCGGAATCTGCACCGATATACAACGCAATTGCCGCCATCATTGCTTGCATCATGCCAATACCTGCAACTGCGATGCGACGCAATGATTTTGATTTTTCTTCTTTTTGTAGCGTTTCCATCCGCCCAGGATCAAAAGGATGGGCGTGATAGCCTATATTGGTGATTTCTTGTAGCACTTCGCTTAATTGGATTTCATTATTATTCCATTTAAGACTAGCGCGATGGGTGCTGTAGTTAATACGAAAATCAACAACCCCTTTGAGTTGTTTTATATGATGTTCATTCAACCAAACACAGGCAGCACAGACAATGCCTTCTAAAATTAATGATGCTTCACGGATTGCCTCACCTGATTCACTGCTTTCCCGACGTACAAAGGATTTTTGTAGTTCATCATCATCATAAACATTTAATTGACGCAGTTCTTCAGGGACTAAATCTTCTGCTTTGCCTGATTTATCCGTTCTGAAGTTATAGAAATTTTCTAGTTTATTTTCAACAATCGCTTTAGCAACTGATTCACAGCCGATGCAACACATGGCACGCGGTTTGTTATTAATAGTAACGGAATGATCAAAACCGTTGGGGACAGGAAGACCACAGTGGAAACATTCTTTCATAAAAGAATAAAGATATTACTTATCATCTCGACTACCAACCTTAGGACGACGTATCCCTTTTGGCCAAGTCCCATTAGCTAGGGGAATTGAGCCGTAGGTTTCATAGAACTTATTTATTAAATCAGCCTCTAAATTCTTCGGATCTTGAATTCCTCTACAAGAATACCATGCTACATCAGCTCCAAAAGATGCACCAAATTGATACCTAGGCCACCAGCTATCTTCCTCATGATCATCAATAGCTTTACAAATATATCGCTGATGCTCAAGAAGTCTTCTATGCAAATCCAATGACTGACCAATATAAAATACAGGTGAACTTCCCCATGGATAGGTTAGCATTGTGCCATCTGATGTTCCTATCACATAGGCTCCTGATTTATTTGGAATACAATCAATATCCTCCTCATCATCCATTAAATTTATAAAGCCATCAAACCATTTATAAAAACGTAAATGAAAATCTCTCATGTATGTTTACTTCCTTTTAAAATGACTCTGACTTTTCAAGCACAGGATCAACTTCAATCTGTCCTTTAATCACATGCACATCATCACCTTTTTTAATGGTAACTAATATTGACCATTCACCGTAATTAGGCAATATAATGTCTTTGCTATAAACACCTGCTGCTGTTTCTGGTAATTCTAAGTGCATGTCTTTGTCAGTATTAGCACTGCTTAATAGTGCGAGTTTAACATTGGCTTTACTGATCACATTTCCTGATTTATCAGCAACTTTTATAATAAAAGGGTTGCTGACATTATAGAGTGGCTGTTTGTCCCAACCGCCTGTGACTTTCCAAGCACGTTCTTTTTGCTTTGCTAGTTGTTTTTGGTAGTCGTTGTATTGGTTTTCTTTTTCACGAAAATCATGAACAACAATGCCGGGTTTGTACGCAGTTGCCTTTGTAATCAAATTAGCTTCTTGAAGGGTCAATAGCAAAAAGAAAGTGACAATCAAAGCAGGAGCCCAGTGAAACCAGCCACCTTGAGTCGCCTCACCTTCCATTCGCATACGGGTTGAACGCACATTGGTAACGATACCGAGTCCGTAACCTGTCATGGTGAAAAAGACGAAATGAATCGCAAAAATATCAACACCAGGCCAATACATAAAAGCGAGCGGGAAGTATAAAACCCACATGATCATAATAGTCAGAAAAGCAGATTTTTTGCCCTCCCACTTTAAACCAAGGTAGAAAATGAAGAACAGACTAAATGCAAGCACTGTTCCTATACCTAAAGTGTAAAGCAAACTAATATTATTCATAATTTGGGGGTCTCAATATTAAGAAGGGTGTTAATAATGGGGATCTAACAACAACACCTTCCCCAACTAGGATTTACAAGATGGAGAAGCGATAGAAAATCTAACAAAATAAACGCATTGCGGTGGATATATTGCACTTACCCACCCAGCATTTTAAATTTGGCAAAAGTATTCAATAACGGTGTAAATTATAACACAAAATGTTTCTTGCTAAGAAAGGAGAAATTTCAACTGACTGCGCCTATAAATTGCCAAGCTTAGCGATACAACGCAACCCAAAAAAATAGAAAATTAATGGTGTTGGGTTGCGTTGCGTTATTTTGCTAGGCTCAATAATCTAACTCAGCTCACATTTTGATCAATTTTATAGCTTAGTAAGTAATAAACTGCGAATCAATCAGCACGGTTTCTTTTAAGTCGCCTTCAAGAGGCGTTACTTTAAAGCGGAAGGGCATATTTTGCTTTACGTTTTTTTCATTCGGATGGCGGATGACTTTTACAAATAATCTCAGTGCTTTATCCGCTTTCACAACAACGCTTTCAATTTTTCCTAAGCTAACGTTACCCCCTTCAAGACCTTCAATTGAAATTTCTAATTTAGCGGGCTTTCTGGTTTTATTCACAAAACTAAAATTATAAGAGTTTTGTATTTTGCCATCTGACATGGTGACAAATAGGGGCTGTCTTGTTTGCGAAACGGAAACGTTGAGTAACGCGCTACTGGTAATACTAAGGTATAAAAGAGCGATAGAAATCAGTGATGCGATACCATAACCAACGGATCGTACATTAATATATTTGTTCTTTTTACCGTGCAGATTGTTCTCGGAGGTGTACTTTATTAACCCTCGATCCCAACCAAATTTATCCATAATATTGTCACAGGCATCAATACACAGAGCGCAGTGAATACAGTCGATTTGCAAACCATCCCGAATATCAATGCCCATTGGGCAGACTTGTACGCATAAACCACAGTCTACGCAATCCCCCATTCCCTTATCTTGTCGAACATCTTGCTTTTTAAGCTCTCGAATAGGTTTTGCACGCCCTTCTTTTGCTTCGCCTCGAATATAATCATAAGAAACAATTAAGGTGTTTTCATCAAACATGGCACTTTGAAAACGTGAATAGGGACAGACGTGACGACAGATGGCATCACGCGCAAAACCTGCTGCAAGATAGGTGGTTGCGGTCAGAATCAAGGTTGTTATATAGGCCGCTGATGCTGCTTCTCCTGTAAAGAAACGAGCGGTCAAATCAAAAGCATCCCCCCAATAGAGAACAAAACTTAAGCCTGTTAGAAAGGATAAAAAGATCCAGAAAAAATGGGTTAATCCTTTTTTGGCAATTTTTTCTTTATTCCAAGGTTGTTTGTCCAAACGGATGCGTTTAACACGATCACCTTGAATGGTGTGTTCTATCCAACGATAAGCGTCAGTCCAAAGGGTTTGAAAGCAAAAATAACCACAAAATACGCGCCCTGCTAACGTGGTAATAAAGAATAAAAACACAGCTGCAAAAAATAATAAGATGGAAAGCCAGTAGATATCTTGCGGATGTACTACGAAATCAAGAATATAAAAGCGCAAGCTGGCTAAATCAAAAATAATCGCTTGATCAGGACCAACCGCACGTTCCCAACGTAACCAAGGCAATAGGAAAAAGACCGCATACCCTAATACCAATATATAGGATTTTAGATTACGGAAGCGTCCTTTTACCGAACGGGGATTGACCGCTTCGCTGTATTCTACAAATTGAACAGGAACTTCTTTCATAATAATCTCTACCTTAGCTTAGCGGTTTATAAGTGCTTATTAATATGGTATCTATTCTAAAATTGCTTAATGAATATATCCTTAATAAAACGCAATTATGGGGCGTCAATTCTTTCATGATGGGCAATTAATGGCTAAAAAAAAGCACGAACAGAGAACTGCTCGTGCTTTTTAAGTAGTTTATTTATACGATTGAAACAATATAAAAACTACCCTCTATTACTTACCACTGAATGAGCTGATATAAGCGGTTAACACTTT
>JAGLDT010000072.1 GCA_023145485.1 Cocleimonas sp.
CTAATTTAGCATCTGCAGACTCTAACCCTTTAACATCAACCATTGTCCAAATTTGATCCGCTAAATTCGCAGAACCTAAGGCTTTCATACCCGTTGCTTCTTTAGTATGACAAGCAAAACAAGCGCCTTTGCCTTCAAATAATGCTTTACCTTTCGCCGCGGAATCCGTTGCTTTAGACTCACCAGAAAGACTCAAGACGTAATTACCAATATCGGTAATTTCCACCTCAGAGAGTGTGCCTTTATGCGCTGGCATCGTACCAATACGCCCATTTTTGATCGAGTTTTCTATATCAGCAACATCCCCACCCCATAGCCATGCATCATCACTAAGGTTCGGATATTCACCAATAATGCCCACACCACCTGTCTGATGACAACCAGCACAGTAATCACCAAAGATACCTTTACCAAAAGACTGAACAAAGGCCTGCATTTCTGCATCTTTCGCCATGTCCTCATAGCTAGTTGCGGCAACTTTCTTTAACTGCGCTTTTTGTGCTAGAGCGGCCGCACCATTTTGCATTTCATATTGCAATAAAGCACGCGTATTCCAGTGAGTTGTTACTTCTTCACCCGCATCTGTTTTATAGGTGATCGTATTACCAATACCTTTTAAATACGATTTCCCTATCGGCCAAGATGGGTAAATCGTCCAATACACGACGGTAAACAGTACTGTTCCATAAAATGCCCAGAGCCACCAACGTGGAAGCGGGTTATTGAACTCTTGTAAGGTGTCGTCCCAAACGTGCCCCGTTGTTTCTACACCCGTAATCGGATCTCTTTCAGCCATTATTTTTTACCTTCTGTCTTGGGAGGAACCTCATCCTGATCATCATCAAACGGGATATATTTATAAGATTCCAATCTTTCACTGCGGTCTTTATTGGTATAAACATACAAAAGAATACCAATAAAAACCGTGAAGAATATTAATAGGGCTGCGATTTTGCTATTGCCAAGATCTGTAAACCACATAAAAAAATCATACATATCGATCTCCTAAATTACCATTAGCCCTATTAGTGTACCTAGCCTGATTTCTATCTAAACTGAATAAATTCATGTTCATCATGTTGCTTGAAATCAATCATAGTACCCAGCACTTGCAAATAAGCGACCAGTGCTTCCATTTCGGTAATACGGGCTGCATCACCATCTGTATTCATCGACTTAGCCTGTGCCATCAAATTTTCGTCTGCTTTGCTTATGTCGAGCGTTTCAGCAACTTTCTTGCCAAACTTTTCAACATTGGCATCAAACTCAACCTGTGTCAGTGAATAAGGAACACCTACTCGTTTTAGCGCGATCATGCGCTCTTTAATATCACCATAAGACAGCTTGTTATCAAGTAGCCAAGGATAGTTCGGCATAATTGATGTCGGTACAACGGCTGTTGGCTTTACTAAATGCTTTACGTGCCAGCCATTTGAGTATTTACCACCAACTCTTGCCAAGTCAGGTCCTGTACGTTTAGAACCCCACTGAAAAGGATGGTCATACTGTGACTCTGCTGATAAAGAGTAATGCCCGTAACGAAGCGCTTCATCTCTAAAGGGACGAATCATTTGCGAATGACAGTTATAA
The DNA here is from genome assembly GCA_023145485.1 of Cocleimonas sp. Classification (GTDB taxonomy): domain Bacteria; phylum Pseudomonadota; class Gammaproteobacteria; order Thiotrichales; family Thiotrichaceae; genus JAGLBW01. The sequence continues at coordinate 1,591 of JAGLDT010000072.1, forward strand.
CAACCTTCTTTGATATAGACATCACGACCACGTAATTCTAAGGGTGTATAAGGTCTAACCGCATCTTTACCATCGGCTGTTTTAACTTCTTCAACCGTTCCTTGAATATAAAAAAGTGGAACAATTTCAACTAAACCACCAATACCAATCGCTACCAATGTCAGGACTATGAGCAGACCCGTATTAGTTTCAATACTTTCATGTTTTAACATTTTATGATCTCCTAATCCTTATGCTTTTGAAATAGCAGTTGCAGCGGCTTGATCTTCTTGCTTTGAGCCACGAACTGTCATGTAGATGTTATACGTCATCAAGATCATACCTGCGAGGAAGAACATTCCACCGATGGCACGTCCCATTAATGGATAATGCATAAATTCAACCGTCGAGATAAAGGTATTCGCTAAGTTACCAAACTCATCAAATTCACGAAGTTGCATACCTTGACCAATTCCTGATACCCACATGGTAGTGATATAAAGAAGCGTTCCAATGGTTGCTAGGAAGAAGTGAATCTTGATTAGCTTTACACTGTAGATCGTGGTATTCCAGAGTCTTGGAATCATGTGATAGAACGATGCCATTGTAATCATAGCAACCCATCCTAATGCGCCTGAATGTACGTGCCCTACTGTCCAATCCGTATAATGTGATAAAGCATTCACTGATTTAAGCGCCATCATGGGCCCTTCGAACGTTGACATACCGTAAAAAGATAGCGCGGTAATCATAAACATCATGATGGGGTCTGTGCGTAACTTATCCCATGCTCCTGATAGCGTCATAATACCGTTGA
>JAGLDT010000073.1 GCA_023145485.1 Cocleimonas sp.
AAAGGGATGTTAATTAACTTCTCTTATGCTGATAAAGATTTCAGTGTGGGTTTTTGGACACCGTGGTTAGCAGGCTTCTTTATTGCCATTATCGCCTCAGCTTTTGGTGTTGGAGGGGGGTTTTTACTAGTTCCTTTTATGGTTTCATTCTTGAAAATGCCGATGTTTATTGTTCCTGCAACTGCTGCCGTGGTTATCTTTATTAGTGGAACAATATCTGTAGCAAATTACCTTAATATGGGGGCAGAAATTGATTGGAAAATTCTTTCTTTCCTTATCGTCGGTGGCATTGTTGGTGCAATGATAGGGCCAAAGATAAACCGTATAATGCAGGACAAATGGTTAAAGATATTTTTAGCAACGGTATTAAGCCTGATTGGTTTGAAATATGCTCTTGGAGTAGCCTAACCATATAGTAGTACTGAAAAAGGTCGGTTTAGTAAGCTACACCGACCCTTGTTTCTACATAAGTACCTAAGCCACAGAAAATGAAATCAACGAAAAGAGCGGTAGCTTTTTTTTGATTTGTACCTAAATACAGGCATAAAAAGGATTACGAAATAGACTCCTTAGCAATCAATTCACGCAATTCCGATATTGCATCTTTGCGATCATTAGAGGCAGATAATAATTCCATTGCTTCTTCAACACTGATCGATCTCTTTTTAGTCGGTGCTATTTTGGGGCTAATAATCCGCCTAGAACCTGATCTTGGTTCGATGCGTTGCTTAATAGCCTGTGCTAGTTGATGCACTGCCATTGCGTAGTGGGTGCTATGGTTATAACGGGTAATGACGTAGAAGTTTTTACCACCAATCCATAACTCATCACCGCCACGCGCATTCAGTTTAATGAAACGCAAAGAGCCTCTCATATTATGCTGATAGTCTGTAGAAATACCCTTTTTAGACAGACGCGAGGGACTATAACTGTACTTAAAGCCTGTTTTTAGTGAACGATAGCGCTTACCCTTGCTACGTGCAGGGACAGCAACCATTTCACCTGTTCTCCAGCCATGTCCTTTAAAGTATTTAGCAATACTTGCAATCGCATCGTCTGGCTTCCACAGGTTTATACCACCGTCACCATCAAAATCAACGCCGTATTTTTTGATATTGCTGGGCATAAATTGACTTAACCCTAACGCGCCTGCATAGGATGCCTTCGGTGTTAAAGGATTCAAGCGGGCACTACGTGTCATTAATAGGTAGCTTTCTAACTCACTTGTAAAATAACGACCACGTCGTGTATTATTAAATGCCATGGTGGTTAAGGCATCAATCGCACGGTTTTTGCCAACATTACCACCAAAAATCGTCTCTACCCCTAAAATACCCATAATGTATTCTTTAGGAACACCAAATTGACGCTCTGCCCGCTCTAAGGAATGACGGTTTTTATGATAAAAGGCAACACCTGCATTGATATGGCGCGAAGTAATAAAGTGACTACGATAACGTGTCCAACTAGGTCCGCGACTACGCTTCTTCTTTTTTCTCACTCTAGGACGCTCATCCTTAGCTGCCATTTTGCGCATCCAATTAGTTGCTTGAGCATTACTTAATACGCCATTCAAGTAGCCACGATCAAAACCATGACGGGCAACCATTTTATCAATAAAACGATGGGCTTTCGGGTTTCCTGTAAAATCCCCCGTTAAGGATGATGCTTTGCGAATATAAGGTTGTTGTGTCCGAGTATGTTGTACACGCTGAACATGTGGCTGTTGTGGACGGTATTGACGAATAGCTGCTTTTGGACTGACATAAACGCTTTGTGGCGCTCTTCTAGCAATCTTACGTCGTGGCGGTGGTGCATAGTATTTTCGAGGTACTTTGCGAACTACTTTACGTTGTGCGACATAACGGTTTTTCTGATACTGCTTTGCGGCTCTTTGTTGGCTAGCTTTTTGCTGTGCAATACGTTGTTTTGCCGCCCACTGTTGACTTGCTTTTTGCTGTGCAGCCTTTTTTTGCTTCACCAGCTGTTGTGCAGCCCACTGTTGACTAGCTCTTTGTTGTATCGCCTTTTGTTGTGCTATTTTTTGAGAATTTATTGAAATACGGTTTGATTTTTTCTTTACAGCTTTCTTCGCAACAACAGGATTTTTACGACTTGCTACGTTATTTGTTACTTGTTTTTTGATTCTATTTGTAGATGCTATAACAGGTGTAGGTGCTTTTACTTCAGCTTGTGCAGGAGGCTTGACGCTATTACTACTACACCCCCCAAGTAATGCTAAAAAGAGTATTCCACTAGATACTTTCAATCTCTGATTTTTTACCACTATTAACCCCTAAGTCATTTGATTTGCAGGTAGAATAGTTACAAGGTGTCATTTTTATTATAATAATCTTAGTAGGATCCTTTGTGTAAGCCTCCTACAGAGTATTTGTAACTATATTATTTTTAACTGGATTCTCTCTCTTATGTTTTTTATTCTACAAGAAATATAAGCGCTAAGGAAAGGGAATTTTGTATAAAAAAACGTAACTTGATATGTCGTGTTTGAAGTTTTTTTGATTTAGGATGTTTCTAAGGAAGCTTCAAGTAATAAATCGATCCATATGATACCGCTTTTTTAACTTGTCTGGAATGAGAAAAGTATCAAGCTGTTTCTAGACTAAGGGTATGCTAGAATTCGCGCTTGATTTTTAAGATATTCAGGAATAATAAAATATAATGGTGCGATATATATTTATTACAGGCGGGGTGGTTTCGTCCCTAGGTAAAGGTATAGCGGCGGCTTCTTTGGGTTCAATCCTTGAAGAACGTGGTTTAAGAGTCACGATGATGAAGCTTGATCCCTATATTAATGTTGATCCTGGTACTATGAGTCCTTTTCAGCACGGTGAGGTATTTGTTACTGAAGATGGTGCGGAGACGGATTTAGATTTAGGCCATTATGAGCGCTTTATTGGCTTTACGGCCAGCAAACTGAATAATTTCACCAGTGGTAGAATTTATAGTAATGTAATTCGCAAGGAACGTCAGGGCGAATACCTCGGCGCAACGGTGCAGGTGATTCCGCATATTACCGATGAGATAAAAAAAGGTGTGCGCGCAGCAGGTAAGGGCTTTGATATTGCAATGGTCGAAGTCGGCGGAACGGTGGGCGATATAGAGTCTTTACCGTTTATGGAAGCAATACGCCAAATGGGGGTGGAAGAAGGGGATAATGCGTTATTTATGCATTTGACTTTATTACCTTATTTAGCCACTGCGGGAGAGCTGAAAACCAAGCCTACTCAACATTCGGTGAAAGAATTGCGCTCCATTGGCATTCAGCCTGATATTTTATTATGCCGTAGCGAAAAAGCTGTACCGGATAAAGAGCGCAGGAAAATATCTCTGTTTACGAATGTAAAAGAAGAAGCGGTTATTCCTGTTATTGACCTTGATAATATCTACAAAATTCCGCTTTGGTTGCATTCGCAAAAATTAGATCAAATTGTGGCGGATAAGCTTCGATTGACTGATTTGCCCGAGGCAACGCTTGCTGGTTGGAAAGAAGTGGTAAATATCATGGAATTCCCTGAGGCCGAAGTGGTTGTGGCGATGGTTGGCAAGTACATGGAGCTAACTGAGTCGTATAAATCACTGAACGAAGCGTTAAGTCATGCAGGGGTGCAAACACGTTCAAAAGTCACTATTCGCTATGTTGATGCAGAAAAATTAGAGTCTCAAGGCACTAAAACACTGGAGGATGTTGATGCGATTCTTGTCCCTGGTGGTTTTGGTAAACGTGGTATTGAAGGAAAAATAATTGCAGCACAATATGCACGCGAGAATAAAGTCCCTTATCTGGGTATTTGTCTTGGAATGCAGGTAGCAGTGATTGATTTTTCACGTCATTGCGCAGGTTTATCAGACGCAAACAGTACGGAATTTCAACAGAATACAGAGCATCCAGTGATTGGGTTGATCACTGAATGGAAGGATGAATCTGGGGATATTGAAACACGTGATGCTGATTCCGATATGGGCGGAACAATGCGTTTAGGTGGGCAGAAATGTAAATTGATGGAAGGTACTTTAGCGCGTGAGACCTACGGTGCTGAAGAAATCACAGAGCGCCATCGGCATCGCTTCGAATTCAATAATAACTATCGTGATTTATTATCAGAAACAGGCTTGGTGTTATCGGGCACTTCTCAAGATGGTTCATTAGTTGAGATGATTGAGTTATCGGATCATCCTTGGTTTTTGGCTTGTCAATTTCATCCTGAATTTACCTCTAGACCGCGTGATGGACATCCTTTGTTTACGGGTTTTGTACAAGCGGCCTTAACGCATCATGAAAAAATAGTCAAAGGTGCAACCTCCTAATGAAGTTATGTGGATTTGATGTAGGGCAGGATAAGCCTTTTTTCTTAATTTCAGGTTCGTGTGTCGTGGAATCTGAAAAAATGACCTTAGATATTGCAGAATATTTAAAAGAATTAACGGATCGTTTATCGATTCCTTATATCTTCAAGGCTTCCTTTGACAAAGCTAATCGCTCATCACACACTAGTTTTCGCGGTCCTGGAATGGAAGAAGGCTTGCGAATACTTGAAAAGGTAAAAAATGATATAGGCGTGCCTGTGCTTACCGATGTGCATGAAGATACCACTTTGGATGAAGTAGCCGATGTCGTTGATGTGGTGCAAACACCCGCCTTTTTATGTCGCCAAACCAATTTCATCCAAAAAGTTGCCAAGCTCAATCTGCCTGTGAATATTAAAAAAGGGCAATTTCTAGCACCTTGGGATATGAAAAATGTAGTCGATAAAGCCAGAGCAACAGGCAATCAGCAAATTATGGTTTGTGAGCGGGGTTATACCTTTGGCTATAATAATTTAGTTTCTGATATGCGCGGTTTAGCCACCATGCGCAATACTGATTGTCCTGTTATTTTTGATGCCACGCATTCGGTGCAATTACCTGGGGGAAAAGGGGATTGTTCAGGCGGTGATCGTCAGCAAGTACCTGTACTAGCGCGGGCGGCAATGGCGGTTGGGATTGCAGGGATTTTTATGGAATCCCACCCTAATCCTGATGACGCATTAAGCGATGGGCCAAACTCATGGCCATTGGATCGTATGGAAGAATTATTAACAACCTTGTTGGAACTTGATCAAGTGGTTAAGTCGCGAGGGTATTTAGAAGAGCTTATTTAAGAATATCTAACCATATATAGGGTACATAATAAATATCACCATGAAGCTGATGAAGAGCTTGAAGATAAAACCTCTTCAGTTTCTTCCTATACTTCATGGGAAAAATTTTTCTGTGTTTTTTGTGGTGATTGTTTAGTTTGATAAAAAGTGAAAGTGGAAATATAAAATGTCTGAAATTAAAAGCATACATGCACGTCAAGTTATTGACTCAAGGGGAAATCCAACCGTAGAAGCGGATGTTATCTTAGAAAATGGCGTAATGGGACGCGCTATTGTACCGTCAGGGGCTTCAACGGGAGCGCGTGAGGCGATTGAATTACGGGATGGGGATACCGCGCTTTTTGGTGGCAAGGGTGTGGCTAAAGCAGTTGAAAATGTAAACACTGAAATAGCAAAAGTAGTGATTGGCATGGATGCTAGTGATCAACAAGCGATTGATCAGACTATGATTGATCTAGATGGAACGCATAATAAAGCTCGCTTAGGTGCAAATGCATTACTTGCGGTTTCTTTGGCAACTGCTCATGCGGCTGCTAATGATGCGGGTCAGCCTTTGTACGAATATTTAAGCACGGGTGATAGCTACACGTTGCCTGTTCCAATGATGAATATCATCAATGGGGGTGAGCATGCGGATAATAGCGTGGATATGCAGGAATTTATGATTCTTCCTGTTGGTGCTGGCAATATATCAGAAGCGATTCGTTACGGTACTGAGGTTTTTCATAGCCTTAAATCCGTATTAAGCAAGCAGGGTTTGAATACAGCAGTGGGTGATGAAGGCGGTTTTGCACCTGATTTATCCTCTAATGAAGCCGCTATCGAAGTTATTTTAGAAGCGATTGAAAATGCGGGCTTTAGTGCAGGAACAGATATTTATCTTGGGCTGGATTGTGCAGCGTCTGAATATTGTAAAGAGGGAAAGTATATTTTAGCATCTGAAGGCAAAACCTTTGATGCAGAGGGTATGGTTGATTATCTTGCCTCGTGGGTAGATCAATACCCTATTCTTACCATTGAAGATGGCTTAGATGAAGCCGATTGGGCGGGCTGGGATGTTTTAACGCAGCGTTTAGGAAAAAGTGTGCAGTTAGTTGGTGATGATCTATTTGTAACCAATACTAATATCTTTAAAGAAGGTATTGATAAGCATATTGCTAATTCCATCTTGATTAAATTCAATCAAATCGGTACGTTAACGGAAACATTAGAAGCGATTAAAATGGCGCATGATGCCCAATATACTGCCGTTATTTCACACCGTTCAGGTGAAACAGAAGACGTTACTATTGCTGATTTAGCCGTTGCAACTAATGCAGGGCAGATTAAAACAGGCTCTCTATCACGTTCAGACCGTATTGCTAAATATAACCAGTTAATTCGTATTGAAGAAGCGTTAGGTTCAAAAGCAAACTATGCAGGGTTAGCTGCTTTCAAGCACCTGTAAGTGATCATTGTTATAAATTTCTTTAATGCGACTAATCTTTGATCGACCAGCAGTATTGGATTTATAAAAGCTCTATACTGAGCTTTTATATTCTAGCTAGTTTGTAAATTCTATGAGATTTTTGATAACTATTCATATCATTATACTGCTCTTACTTTTAATTAGCCTTTGGGTTGGTCATGGAAGTTATCCTGAAATCTGGAAATTAGAGCAGGATATTGCAACACAGAAAAAAATGAATAATCTTCAAGAAGAAAGAAATCGTCAGATTCAAGCGGAACTTGAAGATGCGCGCGAAGGCTATGCCGCAGTAGAGGAACGGGCGCGTAGTGAATTAGGTATGATCAAAAAGGGTGAAACATTTTTTGAGATTATTCTAAAACCTGATCCTAAAAAGAAAATAAAACCTACTATTTCACATGTTTTATCTGAGCCAAAGTAATGAAGTTTACTAAATCATCTATTTGGGTTGTTATTCCCGCTGCAGGGGTGGGGAAGCGCATGCTGGCTGATCGCCCAAAGCAATATCTTCCATTACTCAAAAAAACTGTTATTGAGCATACTTTATCATGCTTTTCTGAGCATAAAGCAATCGCTGGTGTTGTTATTTCACTGCATCCTGATGATCCTTATTGGGGTGAGTTAGCTATTCATTTACCGATTCCTCATTTTGTAGCTAAAGGTGGCAAAGAGCGTAGTGATTCTGTTCTGAATGCATTACAAATGATGCAAAATGAATTACAGATTGATTCTGATAGTTGGGTAATGGTGCACGATGCTGCACGTCCTTGTTTATTACTAACAGATATTGATAAGCTAATTACGAGTTGCCTTGATACCGATACAGTTGGTGGTATTTTGGCTAAAAAAGCCAGTGATACTATGAAGCGCTCTAAAACGGATGATTCTATTTTGCGAACAGAAGACCGTGAAAATCTATGGCATGCACTGACACCGCAAATGTTTCGTTTAAAGCAACTTTCTGATAGCTTACAACAAGCGCTAGCGCAGAATATTGTGATTACTGATGAAGCTTCAGCCCTAGAAAATGATGGCGAGTCTCCTTTGTTGATTGAAGCATCAGGAAGCAATATTAAAATTACTCACCCTGACGATTTAGCATTGGCTGAGTTTTTATTACGAGATAAATTAAATGCTAAATAGTATTCGTATAGGGAATGGCTTTGATGTTCATGCTTTTATTGAGGGTGATCATATTGTCTTAGGTGGTGTGAAAATACCACATTCTAAGGCATTTAAAGCGCATTCTGATGGGGATGTGTTATTGCATGCGCTTTGTGATGCACTTCTTGGTGCATTGGCATTAGGTGATATAGGTCAGCATTTTCCAGATACTGCAAAACAATATGAGAATATAGATAGTCGGATTTTATTACGACAGGTGTATGCTTTAATTGTTGAAAAAGGTTATTACTTACAGAATGCCGATTGCATTATTATTGCACAATCACCCAAGATGTCACCTTATATTGAATTAATGAGAAATAATATAGCGACTGATTTAGGTGTTACTTTTGATCAAGTGAGTGTGAAAGCGACCACAACAGAGCGATTAGGCTTTGAAGGCCGAGAAGAGGGAATTTCTTCACAAGTCGTCTTAATTTTAGCTATGCTCTAGCTTTTTAAGTGTTTATTTAATGTGCCTGTAACGTTGCAAGCTCATCTAAAATTGATTGAACGAGGCTAATACCAGAAGCCCCCATTCCTTTGCAAAGAACATCAGGATCACGTTCACCATCCAGTAACTTTTTCATAATACCTCCCAGTTGTCTCATATCACCAGCAGCAACGCTCATTTGTTCGGCCATTGTTGATAGCATTGTCAATGCTTGAGGGTTTCCTGAATTAGCTTGGATTAGCATATGAGCAATCCCAGGTGCCGCCATTGCGGAGTCACCAGACTGACCATTAGGGTCGGGCAGAGTGGTCGGGTTTTGAATGCCATTTAAGATAGCGCCGATAATAACCGAGTCTTCTTCATCCAAATTTTGTTGTAAGCTTGCAGAACGATCGCCTGCAGTGATTTTATTAATAACGCGAACTAAATTAGTCCAGCCATTATCAGAGCTTACTTTTAAAACATCATTGAGTTGTTGTTTATTTATGGGGTTTTGAGCAACCTGCACTACCAGCACAATAAGGCTGGCGTGCATTTGAATAATCTGCTGTTGAGCAGACGGTTGCTGTTTAGACGATAAGTCCATCTGTTTCCTATAGTAATCCGTGGCGCTTTAATTTTGAGCGCAGTGTAGCACGGTTTACACCTAAACAGTTAGCTGCACGAGATTGATTTCCTCGTGTGTGTTTCATGATTGCTTTTAACAGGGGTAGTTCAACATCATCTATAACTTGACGATAAAGATTCATTGAATCTTGCTCACCGAGTATTTTTAGGTAATCCTCTACTGCATCCTCTGTAGTATCTGAAAGTGATCCTTCTGTGAAAGGTTTGACGGGGGTATTCATAATGTTACTACCTTTGTTATTGAGTCGCGGGTTTTTGGGAAATCGGGGGTAAATCCTCCAAAGCTTGTGAAAATTTTTCTAATTGCTCAGAGGGCGTTTTTGCAATGAAGATATTTTTTAAAATTTCTTTATTGACAGTATGTTGCGTACTCATAGTGTTTAAATAGCAAGCGAGGTGTTTTCTAGCTACCGCCATACGAAGAGCTGGATTATAATGACGATGAATGGTAGATACGTGCTCAATTGCTGCGTTAATCTGTTTAGCTCTTGGTAAAGGTGCCTTTACCTTATTCGTGTTCAAATAGTGGTTAATTTCTTCAAATATCCAAGGTCGACCTTTGGTAATTCGACCTAAAAGTAGACCATCAACCTGAGTGTATTTTAGGATAAATGCAGCATCCTGCATGGTCATAATATCGCCATTAGCAATAATAGGTATGTGGGCCTGTCTTTTTACGGCACGGATAGTTTCGTATTCTGCGTGTCCCATAAAGCCTTCTTCTCGACTTCTACCGTGAATAGAGAGTGCTGCAATGCCTGATTCTTCTGCTATATGTGCAATTTCCAGTGCATTTTTATTTTTATTTGCCCAACCAGTGCGTATTTTTAAGGTGATAGGGAGGTCAACAGCCGTTATTATGCTGGCTAAAATAGCCTCTACTCGTTTGGGATATTGCATGAGCGCGGAGCCAGCGGCTTTGCTACAAATCTTTTTTGCAGGACATCCCATATTAATATCTAATATCTGTACACCTTGATCAGCACAACGTCTAGCCGCTTCTGCCATAGTATAAGGGTCGGTACCAACAATCTGCGCACAGCGTGGCTCTGCTTCATCCGCTGATATGAGTCGTGTTGACGATTTTTTAGATTTCCAGAGGCTGACATCAGAAGCAATCATCTCGGCGGTAGTGAGTCCAGCACCAAATGAACGGCATATATCTCGGTAAGGACGGTCTGTTAGTCCTGCCATTGGTGCTAGAAGTATATTACTTGAGAGTCGGTATGGGCCGATATGAAGTGGTTTTTGCATAAAAATTTGACTATTGTGTTGTAAGAACGTTCAGTAATATGATAGTTAAGAAATTTTTATTTTAAATGGATCTATCATTTCCAAAGATATTCTTACATCACATGAATTTAAAATTAAAACGAGTCGCTTTTTCACCAGGGTCAGCAATTTTTAGTTGTAGCATGACCTCTTTTTTAGGAGGTAGTACCTCATCTTCAGAGTACTGTTGCAGATATTCAATCGGTTTAAAGCGCCTTAGTGCAATGATATTTTCTTTATCATCCATAAGGGTAACTTCAACATACGGATAAGGTTGAGCCTGATCTGCTTTATTTTCAATGGAGGCAGAAATAAGTAGCACACCCGTATCATTAGGGTGGCTGATTATATTTCTACTGATCATTTGTACTTTCTCGGGGTTTCGCTCTAACTCGTATGTAAACCAGCGTTTATTATTGTATAAAAATTGAATAACTAGGAGTGACAACAAAAAAAGCACCACTAGCATCTGGAAGCTATTAAAGGTTTTTTTGGTTACTCGCGTATATCTTGGTATTAATACATCAGGGTCTACGATGTTCTCTTCATCTATTTCTTCATTTTCTAAATTTTTCTTTTTAGGTAAGGTTGTTGTCAGCGTATCCATCGCATTAAAAACAGAATCACACTCGCCACAGCGTAGCTTTCCTTGAGCAACAGTAAGTTCTTTCATTCTGACACGGAACACAGCTCCGCAATGTGTGCATTGTGTATACATAGATAGCTTCGTTTTTATATTATGCGTAAAATTATAAAAGAATGTGTCATTGGATTATAGAATATTATTTTTACGGTTTGCTTAGTTATTACTTTAAGGAATAATATTTGAGTCCATAGTAGCTTAATCATAAGCTACTAAAGAATAGTTTAGGAGTAAAAATAATGAATCAATCAGTTGCAATACAAGACATTATCACCGCAGAAGAAGACCTAGAAGGTGAGCCATTTGCAGAAGTGTCAATAAAAGGTCAAAGTTCAGTGTTGTAAATACCTTCCTCTTTCTTATTTGGGGCAAATATAAATGCGTCTTCTTGAACTTAAATTATTTGCAGGTTTTCAGCTTTTAGACGCTGAGGGGAAAATAGTGTCTGGCATATCACGCAAAGCGAAAGCATTGTTAGCGTGGTTGGCTTTAAACCCTAATCAAGAGTATCCGCGTGAAAAACTGGCAAGTATCCTTTGGCCTGATAGTAGTGAAGCACAGGCAAGGCATAGTTTGCGTCAGGCATTAACGGTTTTACGCAAGGTTTTACCCGTTGATGCAACGTTATTACAAGCAACTAAAGATTGGATTTTACTGGATGGAAATCATATTCAGGTGGATGTGCAATGCTTTAATCAGTCATTAGCAAAGGCAGATTCTAAGTCGCTTGAGGATGCTATTCAGTTGTATCGAGGAAGTTTATTAGAAGGTTGTAACCCTGGCTCTGATAGTTTTGATGATTGGCTTTTTACTTATCGAAATAATTATAATGCTCTAGCTAGCAGTGCCGTAGAAAAGCGTTTGGCCCTGTTATTAACGGCTAATGATGTAACAGATGATGATTATGAGGATGCGATTCATTATGCAACACGTTTGATTGAAATTGATGAACTACACGAGTACGGTTATCAAACGTTAATGATTGCTCATCATAAATTGGGCAATTATAGTGTTGCTCTGCAGTCGTATCAGATGATCAGCGATAAGTTGCAACAACAATTAGCCATTTCTCCCTCTAAAGAAACGCAAAGATTATATCAAATGATCTTAGCTCCCCATGTTGTTGTCACTGATCCATTAAATGCTAGCGATAAAACAGTTCAAGCATTATCCATCAAAAAAAAGCGTCGTTTATCGAATAGCAATGAACGCTTACTGTATCAAGTTGAAATGGCGATTGAAGGTGTTGTAAAGCACAGTATTGGTCATAGTTTTTTGATTCGAGGTCAGGAGAACAGGACGAATATTCTTGTTAAAGAAATGATTGATCAGGCAAAAGAGAGAAAATTTATTTACTGCCATAAAAAAGTATCTCCCGATATCAAGGAGCAGGATATTTTAGTGGGGTTATTAGAGGTGCTCACTATTTATCTAACAGATCCACAGCGCCTTAAAAGCTTGCAGAAAGATACCACTATTAGCCTTAGAGCCTTATCGATGTTGCAACGACTTGTAGCAGAACAACCGATTATGGTGTTGCTTGAGGATATTCATCATAGTCCCGTTGATTTAATGGTGCAGTTGGCTGAGTTGACATCATTAATTGGCGGACATGCGGTATTAGTGATTATGGTCGGTGATTTAAGTAGTAACGATCCTTTAGAGGTTATTTGGCAGAGTGCAATGATTGGAGCACCTTTGACTACGATTGATATCTAGTTTTTCTTTCAGTAGCTTTCTTCGAAAATGTTTGCTAAAAGGGCAGTTTTTTATCTGACCTTTTTTATTATTATGAAATATGCGCTTTGTGTGGAATATGATGGAACCCCTTATTGTGGCTGGCAAAAGCTATCTCATTCACCGTCGGTACAGCAAGAGGTGGAAAAGGCGCTATCAAAAGTAGCGAATCATTCGGTCGAGGTGATTTGTGCTGGTAGGACGGATAGTGGCGTGCATGGAATAGGTCAGGTGATACATTTTGAATCGGATGCTTTGCGTGATAATAAAGCATGGCTTTTAGGTGGCAATACTAACCTTCCTTTCAATATTGGTTTTCAATGGGTAAAAGGAGTGGCTGATGATTTTCATGCGCGTTTTTCGGCGTTGGATCGACGTTATCGGTATATCATTCTTAACCGCAAAGTACGCCCTTCTTTATTGCATGAACGGGTTACTTGGTTTCATTCCTTGCTTGATGAAGACAAAATGCAACAGGCTGCAAATTACTTAATTGGTGAAAGGGATTTTTCCAGCTTTCGTGCCTCTGGTTGTCAGGCGAGACATGCAAGACGTGAAATTAAAGAGATTACCATTAGTCGCAACGGTGATTATCTTTTTATTGATATTTGTGCCAATGCCTTTTTGTACCATATGGTACGCAATATCGTGGGCAGTTTATTTGATGTAGGAATGGGAATTAAATCGCCCGAATGGTTTGCTGAATTGCTAGCAATAGAAGATCGTACTCAAGCAGGTGTAACCGCACCCGCTTGTGGACTTTATTTTGTGAGTGTCAGCTACCCTGAAAAATATCAAATTCCTGAAAAAAATCAACCACCTGAATTTTTATTATAAGTTGATTCAAACAACCCTTGTTGTCTATTTTTCACGACCTGATCCCAAGCAAATACTTTGCCATTCATGGTAATATAAACCCCAGAGGATAAGCATTGTACCGCGCTAATAGCACAGCCTAAATTAAACAGGCTGTCTGACTGCTTAAAAGCATAGGGAATCATTGCACCTAATAATACGATCGTTTTATCACTGATTTGCGGGGCTAAATGGGAGGCAGTAAGCGTCATGGTATCTGTTCCATGGGTAATGATAATCAGGGATTCATTACTCTGTTGGCAGGCTTGTAGAATTAATTCTCTATCTGCACCTTTCATCTCCAAGCTATCTTTGAGCATCAGTGTCTCAATGTTAATATCTGCTTTACAGTGACCTTGTGCAAGCATCTCAGGAAGGTGCGATTGGGTAAAAACAAGGTCTCCCGTTAGCTCATTATAGACTTTATCAATTGTGCCACCCGTCACAAGGAGTTTAATGCTGGGATTATTCCGCATTATTTTTTTCCCTGTGCTTTTGCAAAGGCCGCTGCAAAGGCATTATTTGCTGGTGTTTTATGTTGAGAGCGTTGTGTGCTTCGTTGTTGTTTTTTAGGTCGTGTTGTTTTGGGAGGTGCTTTTTCTTTTTGATCGACCTTATCGGTTAAACGCATCGTTAGCGCAATACGCTTTCGGGCTTGATCAATTTCCATAACCTTTACTTTAATAATGTCGCCTGTTTTCACCACCTCATGCGGGTCTTTAACAAAACGATCAGCAAGGGCTGATATATGTACTAATCCATCTTGATGTACGCCAATATCCACAAAAGCACCAAAATTGGTTACATTAGTGACAGTACCTTCTAACACCATGCTTTCTTTAAGGTCAGATATTTTTTCAATGCCGTCTTTAAAGCTGGCTGTTTTAAAGGCAGGGCGGGGGTCACGACCTGGTTTATCCAATTCGCTAATGATATCGATAATGGTGGGGAGTCCAACCTTTTCACTGGTGTAATCGGTAGGGTTAAGGTTTTTCAGGATACGACTATTGCCAATTAATTTGCCAATATCACTGTCATTAGCGGCAGCGATACGGCTAACGACACGGTAGGATTCAGGGTGTACAGCCGAAGCATCCAGTGGATTATCCCCTTGGTGAATACGCAAAAAACCTGCGGCTTGTTCAAAAGCTTTTGGCCCAAGACGTGCTACTTTTTTAAGTTCCTTACGATTCTTAAAACGTCCTTTTTCATCGCGAAGTGCAACGATATTATCGGCAATGGTTTGATTTAAGCCTGCAACACGTCGCAATAAGGCTGCTGAGGCGGTATTGACTTCAACACCCACGCTATTGACACAGTCTTCCACGACGGCATCCAAATTTTTAGCCAGTTGAACTTGGCTTACATCATGCTGATACTGCCCCACACCAATCGCTTTAGCTTCTATTTTCACTAATTCAGCGAGTGGATCTTGTAAACGTCTAGCGATAGAAATAGCACCGCGAATGGTGACATCTAAATCAGGAAATTCTTTAGACGCGGTTTCAGAAGCAGAATAAACCGATGCCCCTGCTTCACTGACCATAATTTTTTCTAATGCTAGTTCAGGGTGACGTTTGATTAAGTCAGCACACAGTTTATCAGTTTCGCGTGATGCGGTGCCATTGCCGATAGCGAGTAGTTCAACCTTGTATTTAGTGGCTAGTTTGGCTAATTCAGCAATAGACTGATCCCACTGATTTCTAGGAGCATGGGGATAAATAGCGGTTGAGTCTAAATATTGCCCTGTATTACTAATCACAGCAATTTTTACTCCTGTACGCAAACCAGGATCAAGCCCAATGGTTGCACGCTGTCCTGCGGGAGCTGCTAATAAGAGGTCTTTCATATTTTTACCAAAGACATTAATGGCTTCCTCTTCTGCCTGTTGACGCAAGGTTGTTAGTAGCTCGGTCTCTAGACGTAAGTGTAATTTAATCCGCCATGTCCAACGTACCACATCAGCGATCCATTCATTGGCAACTCGACCTTTATTGGCTAAGTCAAGATGATAAATAATAATACTCTCGCAGGGATGTAGGCGACCCTCTTCCTGTTCGGCATCTAATTTTAATTGCAGAAAACCTTCATTACGCCCACGAAACATCGCTAATGCACGGTGCGAAGGAATTTTTCCAATGGCATCTTTATTATCAAAATAATCACGGTATTTAGCACCGTCTGTTTCCTTACCCTTAACCACTTTAGAGTGGAGCAAGGCATTGTGATTCATATAGTCACGTAATTTTTCTGCCAGATTAGCATCATCAGCGAAACGCTCCATCAATATAAACTTAGCGCCATTTAATACACCTTTTATATCCTTAAAGGCATCTTTAAACACGTCATCAGTATTTAGGTATTGTTGCGCCTCTGTTTCAGGATCAAGATCAGGGTTCTCTAAAAGTGCATCGGCTAATGGTTCAATACCTGCTTCGATGGCGATTTGTCCTTTCGTGCGCCGTTTTTGCTTATAAGGACGGTATAAATCCTCAAGCCGTGTTTTGGTATTTGCATCATTAAGTGCTTGGTTTAGCGCCTTGGTTAGCTTACCTTGCTCATCAATATTTTTTATAATTACGTCACGACGCTGATCAAGTTCTCTCATATAATCAAGGTGTTCATGCAATGCTCTTAACTGGATATCATCTAGCCCTCCTGTTACTTCTTTACGATAACGGGATATAAACGGTACTGTTGCTCCTTCATCGAGTAATTGCATGCTGTCTATAACTTGTTGTTCTTTAATGTTTAATTCATTCGCAATACGTTGAGAGATTGTCTTCATAGCGTTATTTGTTATTTCAGGAAAAAAATGTGAGGCGGATATTATCACGTTAAGGAGCTAAGGAACGAGAATTCCATATTTATCGAGAGTTCTATTAGACAGGTTGAGAATAAAAAGCAGTTTGTGCTATTAAACTAGTCATGTCTATAAGCTGTTACTTAATAAGTGTTTATTAATATAGTAATGAAAATAGGAAGATAAGAATGATAACCTTTACTATAAAATAAATTGATATAGCATAAATAATTAAAATCTATCTGTACTAATGGTTATTTTTATGATAAATTTTACTTATTGGTTCAATACATGAAGTATATCTTTGAGTTTGTACTTCAAGACACCATAGGGCTATGGGGTTTGAATCAATAAAGTTTTGATTGGGGACACCAACGGGGCTTTTTAAGTGTAGCAACTGTGAGAGCGTGGTTTTATTTTCGTCGCGTTTTCCTGTTGTGAGCTTATTTTTTTATCCAACCATTATTTTTCATCATTTCTTTTAACTGACACAGTCGTTGGAGTGGTTCTAGCATAAATAATTCATAATGCTGTTGCTGATTGATCGTGAGTAGTTCGCTGAGCCGACAGCTTACCCAGTCAGAATTACCCCAGTCTTCCTCAAGGTAACAGGCGTATTTTTCCATACCGTCCCGCTGCAGATGATTTTTCAAAATATTACTAAGAACTTGGTATTCTTCAGGGAGTTTTTTTATATTTGTTATGGGAAGTTGTTCGATTTGACCAATCGTTAATTTATTTTTCTGTGCTTGATAATTAATAATACGAGCTTTCCCTTGACCACGACAGGTTATCTCTAAAATACCCGTACTAGGCATATCGAAGTTTATGATCTGTGCAACTGTCCCTATTTTATTAAATAGTTCCGCGCATTCAGTATCATTATTTTCTTTTAGTGAGGTGGCGATAAAAGGTTTTTGTTGGCGCAAACAATGACTAACCATCGATAAATGTCGTGGCTCTAATATCCTTAGTGATAGTCGACCACCAGGGTATAGTACATTGTTTAAGGGGAATAAGGTTAGCTCTGTCGACATCAGTACTTACTCTTGGTACTTTATTATGCGGGGTTAATTATATCATAATTTATCTTTCTAGGGGCAACCACTCTCCCCTATAGTGCATAGTTTTACTCGACCTGTTAATGCAACGGTAAGTTTCTTTTTTAGGTTAGATGAGTCTGCTCCAATGCTAAAACTGGCTCCTAATGTACTAGGACGACCTGAGACGCGATAGGTAAATCTGTCTTTTGTTGTTGCATTACCACCAATAATTAATAGTTTTTTCGCGCCATTATTTACTTTTATAATAGCATCTTTATCGTTAGTTCCATTGCCATCAAAATCACAGTTTGTTACTGTCGCTGTAATCAGTCCATCCATATTACAATCAGAAAAAATCACCCAGCCTTTAGCATAATTATCCAACGCTCCATTACAAGATGTGCCTGTATCACTGGCGCAGATGCTAATAGGAATGGTGCGTGTAACGGCCTCGCTACGTGTTAGCATCATTGCTGCCATAAATTCATTGGTTGCAGAGGAAATGCGGTTTCTTTCAATCATTTTAGAAAAAGAAGGGATCGCAATACTTAATAAAATACCTGCAACGGCAATAGTGACCATCGCTTCTATCAAGGTAAAGCCATGATGATGTTTATTCTTCATTTTTTATGACTCTAGTTACTGTATGTTTCTATTATCTTTATTAGAATAACTATTAAAACATACTCTGAAGTGACACAAAGGATAAAAAGATGAATGGCAATGACAGAGAAAACTTAAGAAAACGATTAAGTATTGCAGATCATATCAGCCATACCCTCAATACCACCGTGCAATTTAAACAGTTTGAAATTTTGGGAGGAGGGTGCATTAATCAAGTCTCTAAAGTGACTGATACTAAGGGTAGGCATTGGTTGATAAAAGAAAATAGCCCCTACTTACTGGATGTGTTTATTGCAGAAGCTGAAGGCTTGAGCGAAATACAGAATAGCCAAAGTATTCGTTGCCCTAAGGTGGTTTGTTACGGGGAAACAGCACAAAGCGCTTATTTAGTACTGGAATATATTACCTTATCTCATGATGGTGGCAATGCTAAAACAGGTGAAAAATTGGCGTTAATGCATCAGTACCAAGGAAAAATATTTGGTTGGTACCGAGATAATACCCTCGGTGAAACGCCTCAAAGTAATCAGGAATCTATATCATGGATTGAATTTTGGAGCCAACAGCGTTTATTGCCACAGCTTAGATTAGCATTAAAAAAAGGTTATCCTCAGAGCGATTATGATAATGGCTTGAAATTATGCGATAAACTGAGTGTTTTTTTTAGCAACTATCAACCTATTGCTTCACTATTACACGGTGATTTATGGGGAGGAAACCAAGCACATGATCTAGAAGGAAACCCTGTGATTTTTGATCCTGCGGTATATTATGGTGACCGAGAGACCGATATTGCAATGACTGAGTTATTTGGTGGCTTTAGTGCTGATTTCTATTCATCCTATAATGACTGTTATGTGCTTGATGATGGCTACAGCACCCGCAAAACACTTTATAACCTTTATCATGCCTTGAATCATTATAACTTATTTGGTGGTGGTTATGCTTCACAAGCCAGCAGTATGACAAAACGTCTATTAGCAGAGGTCTGAAATATAAGCAGACGCTTGATAAAAGTATAAAATTAACCTATTTATGGGGGGGAGTCCTAAAACAGTGACGCGGTTGACTGTTGTAATTTATTTAATATGAAGTGGATTTTTATAATGTTAAAAAATAAATTTTTAGTAAAAAAAACCATAAGCACTCTAATTATCCTAGGCAGTATTTTAGGGTTACAAACGCTTTCAGCAACACAATCAAGTCATAGACTAGCGGGTGCGCCTGCTTACTGTGATGGTCTATCTATTACTATTTGGGGCTCTTCACTCAATGATAGGATTGAAGGCAGTCAACATAATGATGTTATTTGGGCTGGTGCAGGTGATGATGTTATTTGGGCTGGTGCAGGTGATGATACTATTTGTGGTGGTGCGGGGGCGGATACACTACATGGTAATGCCGGGGATGACACTATTCTTGGTGGTACAGGTAACGATATAATCTACGGTGGTAGTGGCAATGATCGGCTTTACGGCAACCCTGGTAATGATAAAATCTATGGTAATGCGGGGAATGACTATCTACATGGCAGTGAAGGTGCTGATATTTTAGCGGGTCATCAAGGTAATGATATTATTCAAGGTGGAATAAAACCTGATTATATTGATGGAGGTTCGGGCAATGATATACTCTATGGTGGCGCGGGCAATGATATTATCAAAGGGAAGCAAGGTGCTGATCTACTCCATGGTGGTTCTGGTCATGATCATTTAAACGGTAATGCGGGTAATGACAAACTCTATGGAGGTTATGGTAATGATTTACACCAAGGTGGGCGTGGTAATGATCGATTATATGGCAGTGAGGGGTATGATCGCTTTAATGGTGGCGTTGGTTCTGATCGTTGCTACGATAAAATAAAGGGTGTAAAAACACAAATAAGGTGTTAATGCATAATAAAAAATGAATAAACGCTTGGTTCTCAATGGCTTTTTACTACTCATTATACTGGGTTTGCTTTGGTTTATTACTCAGCAGTCTAGCAAGAGGGAGGAGATTGATTCTCTCTATGATAGTGCGATGGGAAATGAAATTCATTCAATTATTATCCATTATGAAAAGAGAGAAAATAAGCAAACAATTCCTGCCGGCATTGAGCTAAAAAAAATAGCAGGTCAATGGATGATGACTAAACCAACAAAAATATCCATTGATCAGCGTAAAATTAAACATCTACTTACCTTACTGTCTGATTCAGTTGAGGCAAGCTATCCCATTGATGGCAATGATTTATCACGCTTTGGTTTAGAGACTGAGCGAGTTAGTATTCGCTTTAATGGGGTGAAAATACAGTTTGGTTCACTTAACCCGATTAGTCATCAACGTTATTTGCAAAAAGGAAAACGGATTTACCTTGTTGCTGAAACTGTTTATGGCTTACTTATCGGTGGTGTTAGTGGTTTTATGCCAATAAATACAAATTAATTATTTTGTGCATGGGATAATCTATCCCTGAATTCTATTTTTTTTGCCTTACGGGTATAACCCTAATATTTAACTAACAACTTGTCTTATGTCACTTCCTTTTTCTATCCAATTTCTTCCAGTAGAAAATATATCAGCGCTTGCTACTGATAAAAACGTACTGGCGGCTATTCGTTTTGCATCGATAGCCAGTGCGGAAGACACGGAAAAACCATTGTTTTCAGTTGGTTTGCCTAATTTGGCGCTATCAAATATTGTTGAGGTTTGGTACAGCGATACACCCGTTAAAACAACAATAATAGATGGGATACAACTAGCATGGAATGATGATATTATCTTTGGGCATATGTTATTAGATGAAACTCAGTATGAAGGGACTGCCTCAGCAACAAAGGATGCCTATCGTTTGATTCTAAATACTATTCAGGCTCTCTCTTATCCCAGCCTCTTGCGTATCTGGAATTATTTATCAGCAATTAATGAAAACCAGCAAGGTTTACGCCATTATCAAGCTTTTTCTCAAGGACGACAGAAGATTTTAGATGATGTTGTTGATTTAGGTTATGTACCACCTGCCTCAACAGTGATAGGAACGGCTTGTGCAGGTTTACAAGTTTATTTTATTGCTGCCAAAAAATCAGGGATACAACTAAAAAACCCACGTCAAGCTGATGATTTTTTATATCCAAGACATTATGGTCCTGTACGCCCTGCGTTTTCACGTGCGATAGTAAAACAATGGAAAAATAGCACTCATCTTTATATTTCAGGCACAGCAAGTATTATTGGTCATCAAAAACATCACAGCGGACAAGTGCAATTGCAAGTTAATGAAGTTCTGAATAATATAGAGGCTTTATTACAATATGGTGCGGATAAGCTCAGTCTGTCAATTAATAAGCTCACCGACCTTACTTATTTAAAAGTGTATTTATGCGATCTTTTTATGCTGTCTGTTACTGAAGAATTATTAATCCGTCGTTATGGTCATCATTTACCCCCAGTGATTTTTTTACGGGGTGATGTTTGTCATAGTGATCTATTAGTTGAGATTGAAGCTGCTTATATTTTCAATGCAACTGATGATTAGATTACTTTCAAGACTGGATTTTTATGCCTGAACTACCAGAAGTTGAAACAACCTGCCGTGGCATTGCGCCTTATGTTGAAGGTCAGCAGGTTAACTCAATTATTATACGCCAAGCACAATTGCGTTGGCCAATACCAGAGTCATTGCAAGAGTTAGAGGGACAAAAAATACTCTCAGTAACTCGTCGTGCAAAATATATCTTACTTCAAGCAACTAACGGTTGTAGTATTTTACATTTGGGAATGTCAGGTAGTTTGCGTATTATCGATGCTTCTTTAACAGCCCAAAAGCATGACCATATTGATATTATTTTAAAGACGGGAAAGGCATTACGTTTACATGATCCGCGTCGTTTTGGTGCTGTTTTATGGACACGAGATGACCCTTTAATGCATAAATTATTATCTAAATTAGGTTCAGAGCCATTAAGTGATGCATTTAATCCTAAGTTCCTGTATAAAATGTCGCGCAAACGAAGCGTGTCTGTAAAACAATTTATTATGAATGCTCAAGTAGTGGTTGGTATCGGCAATATTTATGCCAGCGAATCACTGTTTATGGCAGGGATTTCACCTAAAATAGCCGCAGGAAAAATTTCTTTACTGCGTTATGAGAAGTTAGTGAATGCGATTAAAATTGTTTTAGCTCACGCTATAGAGCAAGGCGGTACAACATTGCGAGACTTTGTACAAGCCGAAGGAAAACCAGGATATTTTCAACAACAGCTAAATGTCTATGGTCGAGTCGGTGAGCAATGTAATCGCTGTAATGCTTTGATAAAGAAAATTACTCAAGGGCAACGGTCCAGTTTTTATTGTTCCAAATGCCAAAAATAATGACCTTATGATTCCAAAAATTAAACGAACATTTACCTCCTTATTACCTGTCGATAAAAATAGAAAAGGGGAATGTAATGGCTGTGGCGATTGTTGTAAATTGCCCTTTCGCTGTGTTTTTTTAAAAGATATGCTTGATGGAACATCACGCTGTTCTATCTACAATGTACGGCCACCTAATTGCCGTAAATTCCCACGTACTCGGTCTCAGTGGGAAACAGTTAAAGATAGCTGTGGTTTTCATTTTCCCGATATTAAAGTTGAAAAAAAAGATAAGTAAATTGGATAGTGCTTTAAGCAAGCTCTAAGCAATGACGTCGGTAAAAGTGAAGCTTGGGTTAGATTATTGAGAATAGTTTCATAGTGAAATAATGTAAGGCTAGTTCATATTAAATTTACTCAGGCAATTCCTTAATGTATAAATCCTGCTTATCATAAGGAATCTCAATATTTTCCTGATTAAAGCGTTTATAGATGCTGGTATTGAGCTTGTCCAAGGTGCGTCCGCGTAGCTCTGGGTCTTCAATCCAGCCCATGAGTTCTAAGTCAAGACTGGATGCACCAAAAGTGCGAAAGCGTACCCGTGGGGTTGGGTACTTGGTGATAAGGGGTTCTGTTTTAGCTATTTCGATTAATATTTCACGGACTTGATCAATATCAGAACCATAAGCAACGCCTATTTTAACCCGAATTCTAAATTTAGGATGCGGACCGCCACTTTGGTTGGTGATTTTACTATTGCCCATAATCGCATTTGGGACGGTGATTTCAACATCATCTCGGGTCAACATACGGGTACTGCGAATACCAATATGTGTCACCTTGCCACGTTGATCGCCGTCTAATACAATATAGTCACCAATTTTATAAGGTGTGTCGGCAAGAATAAAAACACCTGAGAATAGATTTGCTAAGGTATCTTTGGCTGCAAAACCTATCGCAATACCAATTACACCTGCGGAGGCAAGCCATGCCGTCATATCAATCCCCCAAATCTGGAAGGTAATATACAGTGCAAAGGCAATAATTAAGAGCTTAAAGAGGTTGTCGAAAAGAGGCAGTGTTTGGGGTTGAATAAGGCGAAAGCGGTGATCTTTACCCCATGCCAATTGATACATAATAATTTTTGAAATACGGATTAAAGCAACTGTCCAGATCAAGATCCCAAGTGTTTGAAATCCATTACCAATATTAGCAGAAAGCTTACTGCTAATTGGCATCATCTTAACGCCAGCCGTAAAGCCTGTTATTAACAGTGAATAATAAATAGGGACGCGTGCAATGGTGAGTAAGCGATCATCCAGACGATTTGTGGTTTTCTTTGAGGCTACTTTTAGAATCTTAAAAATAATCCATGATACCACTGAGGCAAAAATAAAAGTGACTAATATTACTGTGCCACCTTTTAGCCAAGGCTGATCTCCAAGGAGTTGCAATAAGGGTGATAGGTAAGAGGCTATGTCTGTGAAGTAATCCATTGTTTTTCCATTGCCAGTAATTCATCCAGCTCTTGTTGACTAAACCCAGCTTGTAAGCGAGCTTCAGTGTGGAGCGGGGAACGCAACGGTGTTCCCATATATTTAAGCAATAATTCGCGGAAGGTTGCTATAGGGTCTAACTCTCGTTGAGCGCAACAGTAATGAAACCATTTAGAGCCTATTGCAACATGACCAATTTCTTCTTCTAAAATGATGTCTAGAATAGCAACCGTTTCTTGATCTCCCGCTTTTTCTAAGCGTTGCATCATGCCTGGGGTAACATCAAGCCCTCTGGCCTCCAGTACACGAGGAACTAGAGCCATACGAGCCATTACATCATGATCCGTTTTTAGCGTCATTTCCCATAAGCCATTATGTGCAGGTAAGTCGCCGTAGTGATAGCCCATTTTTTCGAGTCGTTTACGCAATAATGTAAAATGATGGGCTTCTTCTGACGCGACCTGCAACCAGTCAATATAGAAATCAGCGGGCATATTGCGAAAACGGTAGACCGCATCTAACGCCAGATTAATCGCATTAAATTCAATATGGGTAACGGCATGAATAAGATGGGCGCGTCCTGATTCTGAGTTAAGTTTTCGATGCTTTAGTTTTTTTGGGGAAATTAAGTCAGGTTGAGGAGGACGACCAGGAATAGGGATGCTTTTAACGGGGGCGTCATCCAAATTAGATAGCTGTTTTTTTTGCTGTGTATAAAGCGCAACGGTTTGCTGGAGTTTTAGCTCTATATCAGATTCCATTAGAATCTGATAGGCAAGCTGATGAATACTCATTGTTGATTAATATACTTAATTTGTTGCATTGCAAGTGGAATATTGTTCTCTCTTAAAGCAACCAGCAACTTTTCTAGCACAATGGAGCGGATCGTTGTACGCGCTCTTACATCAGGAATGCGATAACGCACCTCAAGCAGTACGCCAGATAATAAATGCCCTCTATTATCATCCCAAAGAGAACGTGTTACTAGTTGCGCTGTGTCGGGGATAATTTCAGGCATGCTGTTAACAATTTCAAGCGTAACTTGTCGGATAAGATCAATATCTGCATCGTAAGGCACCTGAAAGCGAAGCCTGACACGCACGGAGGTATCTTCAAAGGAAAAATTTCGGATCACTGAATTTGAAAAAACAGAGTTGGGATAATTGATGATAACCCCATCGGTATTGCGAACCTGAGTGCGTCGTATACCAATATCAACAATATCCCCCCATCCGCCCCAATGGTGACCAATACTATCAATTTTGACGCGATCACCGACTCTAACAGGACGATCTGTAATTAAGAAAATCCCCGAAAGTATATCAGCAATGGTTTCTTTCGCGGCAAAACCGAGAGCAACACCAAAGATTCCCGCACCTGCTAATAAGGGAGAAACAGCGATATTATTGATTTTTAAAACGAAAATAATCGTCATGAAAAGGGCAATAACCCACAGAAATTGTTTTAGAAAGTGAACTAAACGATCATCCAGATCATTATCTGTTTTTTCCGCTAATTTTTCAAAACGCTTAAGTACAATATAGCGTATAAACCAATAGCCCAGCAACATCATGACAACCGTTGCTACTGACTGTTCAAGACCGCCTAAATTTCCCCATAAACGGATCAATTCAGTATTAAATTTATCGATGATTTCCATAGTTTACTCATCCATGAGTTTTCATGGTATTGCCTAAAGCAATAATTAGTTATTAATTTGATAGTGTAAAAGACTGTGCAAGTAGTCTGGGAAGAAAGGATATTTTAACCACGGTTATGACTTCCACGAATACCTGCATAGTCGCTCAAGGATTTATGCATCCGTACTAAATGAAGAGCCACAGCCACAGGTTGTGGTTGCATTAGGATTGCGAATGACAAATTGAGAGCCTTCTAAACCTTCCGTATAGTCAATATCTGCTCCGACGAGGTATTGAAAGCTCATTGGGTCGATCAATAAGGTAACACCATCATTTTCAACGGAAGTATCACCCTCGTTAATAACTTCATCAAAAGTAAATCCGTATTGAAATCCTGAGCAACCACCACCCGATACAAAAACACGAAGTTTTAGATTATCATTTTGCTCCTCTTCAATTAGACCTTTTACCTTTGCGGCTGCTGCATCGGTAAAATTGAGAGGGGCATCAGAGGGTGAAGACGGTGCGGCGGTTCCTATAACTGTTTGTGCAGACATTTAAATTCTCCTAAATTATTAGTTGGTGTCTATATCATATATAACTCTTTATAGCGGTGCGAGTAGCCCGACAATTGACAAAGATTTATGGGTTAACACGACATCAACTCATTTTATTTTTTGTCTTTACTCTTTTCAACACTATTGGCAGATTCTACTGCAACGTCAACGGCTTTATTTAGCTCTTGATGCATTAGCTTTCCATTAACACCTGCTCCTACTGCCATTTCTAGTAAGTTATAATGTAAGTCTCCATTAATGCGGGCTTTTGGGTGCAATTCAACCTTTTTTGTTGCCGTCACATTGCCATCTATGCGTCCATTTGCATAAATATTAGCAGCATGAGCATCACCGATAATATGCCCTGTTTCGCCCAAGATAAGGGTTGATTCAGGGTCTTCAGAGTGTAAATTTCCTTCAATCGAACCATCGACACTAAAACCACCCGTAAAACTAATATCACCAACAATATTGGCGTTGGAACCAATCCAAGTCTCAATTTTAGGTTTTGTCTCTGTTTCTACAGGGAATTCTTCAGTTTCTACGATTTGTGGCTTGCGATTTTTCTTTCCAAACATATTTTCCTTCCTTTTAAGGTAGAAGCGCAGGTTGCATTAATGCGGTCGTTTCATCAAAGCCAAGCATCAGGTTCATATTTTGCACTGCCTGTCCTGCTGCGCCTTTCACCAGATTATCAATAACCGATAACACCACAATTCTAGAACCCGTATTTGGTCTATGTGGCGCTATTCGACACATATTAGAGCTTTTAACAAAACGTGTTTCAGGGTGTGACCCTTCAGGTAATACATCAACAAACGGTTCATTCGCATAAAAATTTTCATACAAGGACTGCAAATCTTGCAAAGCACGTTCTGTTTTATGCAACTCCTTCAAATAAAGCGTCGCGTGAATACCGCGTATAATGGGTAATAAATGCGGGGTAAACATAAGGCTTACCTCTTCACCACTCACTAACGATAAGGTTTGTGCTATTTCAGGGTGATGACGGTGACCCTTCACCGCATACGCTTTAAAGCTTTCACCTGCTTCACTTAATAGCGTGCCTACATTTGCCTGTCTGCCTGCACCGCTAATACCTGATTTGGTATCAGCAATAATATCACTAAGATCAATATTTCCTGATTTGAGCAATGGTAATAAACCTAAAGTAACAGCGGTTGGATAGCAACCAGGATTGCCCACTAAACGTGCTGTTTTAATGGCTTCTCTATTTAACTCAGGTAAACCATAAACCGCTTCTTTTAATAACTCAGGACAAGCATG